>AWOA01000066.1 GCA_000494225.1 Candidatus Calescibacterium nevadense OTU 1 | reverse complement strand
AAATTTAAGAAAGTTGAAGTTACTGCAATATACAAAGAATTTGTAAAGAATATCTGTGTTTTAGAAACAAAAAGAGGGAAATTACTTAAGGCAACAAAAACACACAAACTTTTAACGTTTGATGGAAATTCTCTATCTTGGAAACCTATTGGTATGCTAAAGAAAGGAGATATAATAGCTTCTCCGAGAAACATAGAAATTGAAGGGAACAGTTCTATAGAGGAAGACGATGCTTACTTTCTAGGACTTTTTGTTGCTAAGGGGACTTCTAATCCATTATCCATTTACACTTCTGATGAAAAGTTGAAAAGCTGGGTTGTTTCTTATTTGGAAAAAAGGTTTAGCTATAAGCCAACAATCAATGAAAGAAATGGAGTTTATAGAATTTTACTGAAAAAGAAAACGCTTTCCCCACTTAAAAATCTAGCAGAATGTAATGCAGAAAGCAAATTTATTCCATTAGAGATTCTTGAAGCTAGAGAAGATGTAGTAGCGGCATTCTTGAGAGGGTATATAAAAGGATACGACCATGTTAGAGATTACGTTGAAATAAAGACTAAAAATTCGTTTTTGGCAAGTCAACTTTCCTATCTATTGAAAAGATTTGGTATAGATGTTACTCTCAATAAAAAGAAAATAAAAGGAAAAATTTACTATAGGATTTTCATAGTTGGGGATGACAAGGATACACTTTTAAAGATTCTTGAAAAGAAGGAAAACATTAAAAACTCATATTATGGCTATCCAAGGCCAATCATTGATTATTTGAGAAATATTTATAGATTAACAATAGGTGGAAATAGAGGGAGAAAAATAAAAATAATAGGTAAAAGGAATTTGATTAAAAGCCAAGCATATCAAGTTCTAGTCAGAAGAGTTAGAATGGATGTTATTAATCAAAAGACTTTTGATGAAATTGTTAATATATTCCGTCTAGGTAAGATTATTTTAATTGAGGCAAGAGGACTTGCGGAAAATCTAGAAAATCTTAATAAAGAAGAGCTAAGAGATCTTGTGAATCTTTTGCCGCTTCCTTTCAAAACTTTAAGTAAATTGCTCGGAGTAAGTAGGTCAAGGCTTCAAAATTACTTAATTAGAGGCTTTCCTAAGAGAAATAAGAATATAATAAATGTTTTAAAATTACTAATTATAAGAGAGATAGATAAAAGATTGAAATTATTAAATGAATGTTTGTTAACTTGCGAAACGATAGCCAAATTCTCGTGGGATGAAATCAAAAAGATAGAAGAATCTCCTTACAATGATTATGTTTATGATTTTGTGGTTCCAGACGGACATACTTTTGTTGGAGGATTCATGCCATTATTATTACATAACACACAGCTAGCTCATCAACTTTCAGTAAATGTTCAATTGTCTCCAGAAAAAGGAGGTCTAGACAAAACAGCAGTTTATATAGATTGCGAAGGAACATTTAGTCCAAACAGAATTGTTAGTATGGCAAAGGCTAAAGGACTAGATCCTCAAACTGCGTTAAAAAATGTTTTTGTTGCAAGAGCCTTTAATGCAGAACATCAAATGTTTATTGTAGAGAAGCTGAGAGAACAAATTGAAGAGAAAAAAATTGGTTTAATAGTTATCGATTCCATAACTTCTCACTTTAGAGCAGAATATGTTGGAAGAGGAGAGCTGGCAGAAAGGCAACAAAAATTGAACAAACATCTTCACACATTACAAAGATTGGCAGACGCATTCAATTTAGCTGTTTATATAACAAACCAAGTAATGGCAGATCCATCAGTAATATTTGGAGATCCTACAAGACCAGTTGGGGGTCATGTTTTGGGACATTTCTGCGTCGCTCCAGATACTTTAATTCAATTAAGTGATGGTAGTATTGTTGAGGCTAAGTATGTTCACAATCCTCATGAGTTAGTAGGTATTGATTTTAAAAGATTTACTCTTTCTTCTCAAAAATGTGCCGGGGTTTTCAGAACAAAAGGTAGTGAAATTATTGAAATAAATAACTCGCTTAGAGTTTCACCTCAACATACATTATTCAAGGTCGACGGTTTGGACATAGTTGAAGTAGAGGCTAAAGATCTGAAAGTTGGGGATTACATTGTTATAGCCAGGAGAATGGATTTTGAAGGAGAGGAAATAGAATTGCCAAGAATTGTCGGCGAAAGATTGTATAAAATTACTGAAGAAGGATGCGAGTTAATTAAGAAGAAAGCAAAAGAAAAAGGAATAAGTCTAAAGAAAAATAACAAAGAAATTTTTGGAGTAGATGCAAGGCAATTAAGAAGAATACTAAATCAAGGCTATCCTACTAGAGAAGATAACATAAGGAAAATAGAAAAGGCGCTAGATATTAATCTCAATGATTTTATAGTTCATGTAGCCACGAACAAATATAAAATGGTTAGAATACCAACAACATTGACTCCAGAACTTTCTCAACTTTTTGGATATTTCATAGGTGATGGAAATATTTACGAGAATAGTATAACGCTAAGAGACGAAAGAAAAGAAGTTTTATTGGTTTACAAAGAGATAGTAGAGGAAATTTTTGGATTAAAAGTAAAACTTACAAAAGTAAAAGGAAAGAATTGCTATCAGATTAAAATTACCAATAAATATGTTGCTGATCTCTTCAAATGGTTCAAAAACAATTACACGATTATATCGAAGGCCAAGAAAGAGTGTGTGAGACGTTTTTTAAGAGGAATTTTCGATGCGGAAGGTTCTGTAGGAAGAAAGAGAGTGGAAATTGTCATGGTAGATAGAAAGTTTGTAGAATTTATAAAACTCCTGCTCCTCAGGTTTGGAATAAGAGGTACAATATCTCAACTAAAAAATGGTTTAGGGTTGTCAATAATCAAAGATGTAAATGTGTTTAGTAAAGAAATAGGATTTACAGCTTTTGACAAACAAAGTAAACTAGGAAAAATTTCAAAGATAGGAAGAGAAATAATACCAATAAAGAGAGAAATTCTAGAAGAAATTCTAAAAAGGTATGGAATCAAAATTAAGAAAAGAAGAGATTTGAGATATGTGACGAGAGAATATTTGGAGAAAATCTGTAAAGAAAATAGAGTCATCTTCCCTCTATTTAAGAATCTATTAAATTCTGATATATGTTTTGAGAAAGTTAGAGAAATAAGAAGATTGAATAATAAGGAAGAGTTAATCGATTTCTCCGTTCCGATGCTGGAAAACTTTATAGCTAATGGTTATGTTGTACATAATTCAACCTACAGGATTTATTTGAGAAGAAGCAAGGAAAATATTAGGATAGCAAGATTAATAGATGCTCCAAATTTGCCAGAGAGCGAAGCTACATTTAAAATAACGGAAGAAGGAATAAAAGACGTAGATGAGAAATAGAAAAATGGAAATAATAAGAAGAGGAGCAGAGGCCATACTTTATATCGATTGTTTTGAAGGAATGAAAGTTTTAGTTAAAGAGAGAATAAAGAAGAGTTATAGATTAGAGGCTTTGGATAAAAAGCTTAGAGTTGAAAGAACGAGAAGAGAGGCAAACTTGATGAGAGAAGCGAGAAAAGTCGGAGTCAATACACCTCAAATATTCCATGTGGATGAAGAAAACTGCAAAATAATAATGGAGCTTATAGATGGTAAAAGGTTGAAGGATATTTTGGATAGTATGAACGAAGAAATGGTAAGAAAAATTTTTGTTGAAGTCGGTAAATATGTAGGCAAGATGCATGCCGCTGATATAATACACGGAGACTTAACAACTAGCAATATTTTGGTTAAAGATGATAAAATATATTTTATAGATTTTGGTTTGGGGTACTTTTCAAATAGAATAGAAGATAAGGGAATGGACTTAAGCTTGTTTAAAGAATCCATAAGAGCCACTCATCCTAATGTTTTAAACTTATGTTGGCAAAATATTGTTATAGGATATAAACAAACATTTATAGATTGTGAAAAAGTATTTAAAAGGGTAGATGAAATTGAAAAGCGCGCAAGATATGTTGAAAGGTCTGCTAAAGATTAAGGGAAAGGACAAATTTGAGACTGCCGAAAATATATTTATACTAATGTTACTAACTTGTAGCGTTTTGCTTTCATTATTCATAGGAATTGCTGGTGTTATTCCAAGAGGATTGCCTGTCGTTGGTATCATGATTTCAAGTTTTTTTATTTTTATTTCTATAATTTCTCTCGTAATATTATGGATAATTAGAGAGGTATAATATGGCTAGAATGCATTCCAGGAAGAAAGGGAAGTCAAGAAGTCATAAACCTCCAATAAGGATAGTTCCTAGATGGCTTGAAATGAAAAAAGATGATGTTGAGAAGATTGTGATCGAGCTAGCAAAAAAAGGATATTCCTCGGCAACGATAGGAATTATCTTAAGAGACCAGTATGGCGTCCCGGATGTAAAAACGATAGTTGGCAAGTCAATAACACAAATAATGAAAGAGAACAATCTTTATCCTCAATATCCTGAAGATTTGATTAATTTATTTAGACGAGCGGTAAACTTACACGATCATTTACTCAAGCATAAAAAGGATAAAGTATCAAAAAAAGGCTTCGAGAACTTAGTTTCTAAAATAAGAAGGCTTATAAAATATTACAAGAAAAGGAAAGTGATTCCGCAGAATTTTGAGTTTGATGTTGAAAAAGCAAGGCTAATAATACAAAAGTGATTAACTTGATTCTGGAAGAGATAAAAAAAATAGCTGAAATTTTCAAGAAAATTATCAGAAAAAAGCATGTTAGAATCTATACTCAATATGATGCAGATGGAATTACTTCAGCTTCGATAATTGCTAAGGTTTTAATTAGAGAAGGATGCAATTTTGAGTTAAGAGTGCTTAAGCAATTAAACTCAAAAACTGTAAAAGAGGTTAACTTTAGCGAGAATGATTTTTTAATATTTCTAGATATGGGAAGTGGTCAAATTAACCTTTTGAAAGATGCTATAGAAAAAACGAATGTTTTGATTATAGATCATCACGAGCCAATAAAGTATGAACATCCTAATCTGCTTCACATTAACCCTTTATTGTTCGGAGAAGATTCAGAGAAATATTCTACTTCGCTACTATCATTTATTTTTTCTAAATTTGTTGACCCAAAAAATATAGATCAAATAGACTTGGCAATAGTTGGGGCTGTGGGAGATAGGAGAGATGAAGGAATAAAAGTTGGTGAAGTTAGTAGAGTATTAGAAGAAGCAAAGATATTAGGATTTGTTAATGTTATTAAAGATTTAAAGCTTTTTGGTTCAAGTAGGCCATTATTCAAAGTTATAGCATACAGCTTCGAACCTCTTATTCCGTCTGTATACGGAAACGAAGCCGCTGCATTGCAGTTTTTAAAGGATTTAGGTATAAGTTTGAAAAGCGAAAATGAGTGGAGAACTTTAAAAGATTTAACAGAAGAGGAGAAGGCGATAATAGCGGATGGAATAATTAGAGAAAAAAAGGATTTAGTCGATTTTTCAGAGGTTTTTGGTGAAGTTTTTATTCTTTCTAAAAAACCTGAATTTCTAGCTGATTCAAGAGAGTTTTCAATGTTAATTAATGCTTGTAGTAGAATGGGAGAACCCGACTTAGGCATTAGGCTTTGTTTAGGAGATTATTCTGTTTATTCAAAAAGCTTGGAAAAAATTGAAGAATATAAGAAACAAATAGCTAAGAGTATGAGTTTTATTGAAAATAGTGGAGTTGTGGAAAAAGAAAACGGAATTTTCATCTTGGGGGTTAATGTTGTTCCAGACTACTTAATAGGAACTATAACTTCGATGATTCTAAGCTTAAGAAAGCCTGACAAGCCAGTATTTGGCTTGGCTTACGATAGTACTACAAATATGATAAAAGTTTCAGCCAGGAAGCAGAGTGGATGGAATATAAATTTAAGAGATATTTTAGTTAATGTTGTCAGCGAATTGGGCGGCGAAGCAGGTGGTCACAAAGATGCCGCAGGCGCGTACATTCCTCTTGGAAAAGAGTATGAATTTATTGAGAAGGTAAATAAGATGATAGGTGATATGAATGCCGAGGAGTAAAAAGGTAAAGGTTTGGTTGAAATTAGTTACTCCAGAGTTTTTGGGTAGAAAGGAGGTTGGAGAAATTCCAGCAAATGAGATTGAGGCCGCCAAAGGTAGAAGAGTTATATTGAGCGCAATTGATGTGCTAGGAGACTTCAATAAGTATTACTTAAAGTTTATTTTTAAGGTTGGAGAGGTAGACAATCAAAGTGCATACCTTTATTTTGATGGTCTTGAGTGTACTCGAGATTATATTGCGAGAATGATTAGAAGAAGAGTCGATAGGACTGATTTAGTTGTAGATAAAGTTACGAAAGATGGAATAAAACTTAGAATTAAAACAATTACTGTAACAAGAAGAGTTCCAAAGGGAATTAGAGCGAAAATAAGGAATAAAATAGACGAAATTTTAAGTACGGAGACGCATCAATTAACTATGGAAGAATTTATTTTAAAAGTTCTTTCAGACGATTTTAAAAGCTCAATAATTTCTGTTTTAAATAAAATCTATCCGATTAGAAATTTTGAATTCAGAAAGATAGAAGTTAAGACGCCCCTAGAGGATTTAGTGAGGATAGAAAAAGAGAAGACAGCAATAAAATGAGGAATATGGAGGAAATGAATTGAGATATTTTTTCCCCTCTTTTTCCGTATATTTTTTTCAGAATCTCCCTTAATATTAATCCTCCATCTAATGGTAAGATAGGCAGCATATTAGCCACAGCAATACCGAGGCTTAAAAAGGCTGTCCATTGAAGAGCCACGAAAATTCGACTTATTAACAATAACAATATTTCTGGTACTTTAGTGCCTCGGCCCTTATAAACAAAGTAGTTCTTTACGCCTGTAATCCCAATATAAGAAGTATTGTCCTTTTCAGCTAGTGTTAGGTTGTACTTCCCTTCTGTAGTTTCTATAATAATTGTTGTATTAGGTTTTGTAGTCCTAAGAAAATGTTGAAGATCGTAAATATCATTGATAGTTTTATTGTCTATTTTTACTATTATACCTTTTAGGTTAACACTTTCAGCTGGAGAATTTGGGACAGTTGAGTTAAAAATTACTCCTCTTGATTCTATAAACATATTTACTATATGAGAAGAAATTAAGATCAAAAGCAATATTATTGAGAAAACAATCAGATTACCAAAGCTTCCTGCAGCAAAAACTTTTATTTTGCTCTTTAGATTAAGATTTTTCAGCTTCTTCGCATCTAAATCAACAAAAGCACCTATAGGAATTATTATGAAATAGAGTAAACCATATCTTTTAGTTTTAACACCTTCACTTGCTCCTATTAATGCATGCATTGATTCATGAGACAGAATTATAATAAAAATTGCTACTATCCATATCCAAAAAGGAACGGAAATTACAGGACCAGGATACTTTATATCTGAAATAGACGGCAGAGCTAGTACAACAGTAGGCTTAAGAGAAATTAACGAATTAAAAAGATAGTAGACCCCAGTTAATGTTAAGATTGGAGCCGAGATTAGTGCCATCAAACCCAATATTTTAAAGACTTTAGGATTAGCATTAGCAATTTTATTTATTTTTTGTGTATACTTTTCCGAATATTCAAAGATTATAACTTTTTCAGTCTTTATATTTTTCCTTTTCAAGTAAAGCCTTATTCCTAAGAGAGTAAAAAATACAATTACTAAAAGTATTTCTACTAAGTTAATTGACACGATCATCACTATATTTGAGTTTTTCCAAATATATATCTAAGCAAACTTTCCATTTCCTTGGCGCATATGGCAAAACTTTCTTTTTGTTGATTACTTTATATTTTACGTTTAATTTTCCGAGCTTTTCTTTCAAAATCTTTTCTGCATTTTCGAATATATTTGGTTCCTTACCCCAATTATAAAAGTGAATGTACCCTTTTCTCTTCAAACAATTAACAGCTATATCTATAAAATCTTCTCCCCCCATAGGAAGAGGCATTATAACCCTATCACATTTATCGTAAAACTCTTTGCATCTCTCTCTAACATCACCTTCTATAACTTTTACCTTATCTTGAACTTTATTTAAGACAACGTTTTCCCTAGCATACTTAACAGCTATTGGGTTTATTTCTATTGCGACCACTTCTTTGACTTTTGGCTGTTTTTTTGCTATTTGAATGGCATAAGGAGCTACACCAGCAAACATTACCATGACTACTTCATTTTCCTTAACCATAGAAGCTATTCTTTGCCTTTCTGTCAATTCTCTAGGCGAGAAATACACTTTTGTCGGATCTAGTTTGAATACACATCCATATTCCTTATGAATAGTCTCAAAGTTTTTTTCTCCAGCAAGAAATCTGTACTTCCTTAATCTATATACTCCTTCTCTTTCGCTTTTCTTCTCCAAAACTGTTTTTATGTGTTTGTTAATATCCATTATAACTTTTGCTAATAATTTTTCTTTCTTTTTCAGTTTTTCTGGTACTTCTATAATTGCTATGTGTCCGATTACATCGAAGCTACTAGGTCTTTCATCCTTCAACTTTTCCAATTCGCTAAATATCTCAACTTCTTTTTCTAATTTACTCATTTTAATATACTTTTCCTTTAACATTATATGCTAGTATTAGCTGGTCTTGGTATTTCTGATGAAAAAGGAATAACTTTGGAAGAATTAGAAGAATCTAAAAGCTCCGATCACGTTTTTATAGAATTATATACAAGCATTTGGTTAGGTAATGTAGAAAATTTAGAAAAAATAATAGGAAAAAAGGTTAGAATTTTAAAAAGAAAAGATCTGGAAGAGGAGTCAAGCAAAATTTTGGATTTAGCTACTAATAAAAAAGTGATGATTTTCATCCCAGGAGATCCGCTAGCCGCAACTACTCACTCTTCTCTTATCTTTGAGTGTATAAGGAGAGGAATAAAGTTCAAAATTATCCATAACTCTTCTATTTTTACTGCTATCTGCGAGACAGGATTGCATATTTATAAATTCGGTAAATCAGTTACTATACCTTTAAAAGATAAAACTAGAGGACAAATCCATTCAGTGGCTAATACTATAAAAGAAAATAGAAAAAGGGGTTTGCATACTCTCTGTCTTTTAGACATTGACGTAGAAAATAATAAATTTTTGATGGTGGACGAGGCTGTAACGTTTTTAATTGAAAATAATATAATAGAAGAGGAAGAAAAGATAATTGTCGCGTCATGTCTGGGAACGAAAAAGAGTAGAATTTTTTTTAGTGAAGCTAGAGATATTTTGTTTCGTAAGTTTGAATTACCCGCTGTTATAATTATTCCTGGAGATCTACACTTTTCAGAGAGAGATATATTAGAGAGGTTATAGCTATTTTTTCTTTTCCTCCTTTCCAGTTATCCAAACTACAAATCCTATTATTCCAATGAAAGCAATTAGGAAAATTATAGAATAAATTAGATCCATATCCATCTCTCCAATTTCAAAGCCAAGAAAGGATGCAGCTCCACTTGCGATAAGGACGCCAAAAGCAATTAATAATCCTAAAGCAACAATGCCTATACCAAATCTTCCTTTAAGTTTATCCATTAAAGTACCTCCAATTCCCTCCTTTTCCGGAAAGAACATGCCAGCAATTATTAATCCAATAACGACTGTTAATGTAGCTATTGTACCTTTTAAGAAAAATGTAGAAAAGAACAATTGATATTCTTGAATGCTAGTTCCGCTTATTATCGGATAAGACCATACCATGAAAGCAGCAACTATAGATACTACTGCATTTACCACAACATTCTTTTCAGGCTCTCCAAAAAGTTTAGATCTTCTTAATAAACCATAAAAAATTGCTGCAGTTAAGATAAAAGGTAAGAATGCAAAGAATCCCATTCGATTTAGATTTATTAGTACAATTTCTAATCCGTTTGTCATCTTATCCTCTCCCCACACTGCCGGCGATTAGTAGCACCACTACAGCAATTATCAATCCAGCAATAAGCAATGTAATCTCCGCTGGCGCAGTAGGTTGTCCTTTCTGACCAATAGCAGTACCATAAATAACCCCAACTAATCCACTTGTAACAAAAAGTGCTAAAGAGAGAGTGATCATAGAGATAAGGACATTTCTACTCCTGAAAAAGCTCGATAATACATCTGGGAAGTTTGGGTAAAAGAAACTAGCTATCAAAAATCCAATGAAGAAAACGAGTATGAAAACAAATGCCTGAGAAAAGAAGGTAGTTATAGGAATTGTAAGACTTATACCAGTAATAACTGGATAAGCAAAAATGAAGAAGGCAATAGAAAAAGCAACTATACCATTTATAAGCGAGCTTTCTCCGAAAACTTTTCTTTGTCTTATAAGGGCATAGATCAAAGCAAGTGCAAGCAAAAATGTTAAGAAATTGAAAAACCCTAAACCAAATAGTCTGGAAACTACTTGAGCAAAAATATCGTTCATTATTAATTTTGTATTTATGCTTTAAATTTCATTTTCCTTGGGCGAGTCTTGTAAGAGAACGTACAGACTCTATTAATGCGGGCAAGATTTCTTTGAAAAGCTCCTCCAAAACGCCAATTCTTTGGTATACTTCTTTGAATGAGTTATTTAATTCTTCAATTTTCTTGAGTATTTGACTGTATGTCTCCTCTCTTGTAATGATAGTTTGTTTCACATTTTGATTTATTTCTTCTATCCTTCTTTCCAAGTTTTGGTATTTCATATTAATTTTTTCAAGTTCTTTACTAATCTCACTAATTCTTGAATGAATTAGATAGTCTATATAGCTAAAATAGTCCTCCCAAGAATATTGGTTTTGAAATGGTATTTGATGCTGCGTTTCTACTTCTTGCACCTGCTGTTCCGATTGAACTTTTTTCACAACGTCTTCAAACGTGGGCAATTTTTCTTCTTCTATTTCCTTTTGCAACTGTTGTACTGGAGACTTTAGTTTTTCTTTAAGTGCTTGTGTTAATGCTAAATCAATCTCTTGTGGAGTATACCCTTCTCTTCTCAACACATCAATTATTTCAGGTTCAGAAAATCCATGTGAAGATAATTCTTTCACCCTTTCTACTGGAGGGGCTCTTTGCTGTTTTTTAAAGAGTTGTAGCGGCATACTACCGATTTTATATTTTGTTTTCTTGTTTTAAAATACTTTTCTTTACCTCTTCTATTTTATCTTCTAGTTCTCTTTTTGTTACGAAGTCTGAAGTTAAAGGATTGATAATATCTAAGAACATTTTTATTTTCTGAAACTCGATCTTATTAACAAATTCCTCGCTTTTTTTGTTAATAGTTTCTATTTTTTCTGAAAGAATTGAAATATTGTTTTTTAGGTCTGAAATTTTTTTATCGATTAAATCTTTTTGAATTCTAAAATCATTATTGAGCAGCTCTATAGATTTTTCTATAGATAGAACTCTCTCATCTAATTTATCCAGTTTTATTTCAATCATTCTAACCCTTCTGTTAAGTTCATTTAATTCTACAGGGAAAGCTTGCTGTTGGCCCTTTTCTGGCATAGATAATTTTATGGTGAGGAAATAAATATATGGAAATTGAAGTTAGGGGCAATGAGCTTAGAATTATAGCAAGGGATTGGAGCTCATTCACAACAATAGAGGATTCTAGAGAAATGATGGAATTCGTAATAAGAAAATTGATAGAGATACCAGAAATAGGAAGAATAACGATTTCTGAGTATAGGGAAATAGAATATCCAGAAGAGCAAGTGCATATGTTAAAAGAAATAGCAAACATTTATAATTTCTTTGTAAAAGAGAGAGGTGTGTTAAGTTTGGATTTCTTCCCACAATATAACCAAACAACTAAAGAATTAATTAGTCTTCTTCTTTCCGATCCGATACTTTGCTATATAAAAGTTTCAATGTATGTTTTGAGAAGCCCTGAGTCAGATTATACAAGAGATTTTTTACTTCCTTTAAAGCAGATGCTAGAAAACAGTAAGTTAATTAATGAGATAAAAAATAGATTAAATAAATACATTCCCGGTAGCAGAGAGCCTTATAGGTCAGTTTTAATTCCGACGATGAGACCAATCTTCATGTTAAGCAGATTTTTTTTGTTTCCTCCAAAAGGTTCCGAGTTGATAGAAAAGTATAAGTTAAAAGACGGAAGCGAGGTTAGCATTTATAAAGTTCAAGGTAAGGTTAGATTTCTGTATTTCATCGTTTCTAAGGAATTTTACCTCTCAGAAGAAAAGTACTCTTTGCTAAATGAGGCGAGAGCAATACTTATGGAAAGAAAGATGGAGGAGAAAGAAATTAGAGATTTAGAGTCTGTTAGAAAAATATTTATTGAAAGAGGAAAATCTATACTTAAAGACTTAGTAATTAGTAAAAGACTTCCGATTTCTCCAAGAGAAATAGATGAATTGGCAGAAATTTTGGTTAGGTATACGGTTGGCTTTGGTGTTCTTGAAATTCTCTTAGCTGATGATAAAATACAAGATATCTATGTTAATGCGCCCCCAGGCTATCTACCAATTTTTATAAATCATGCTGACTACGGCGAATGCGAAACTAATTTAATCGTGACAGAAGAAGAAGCAGAAGCATGGGCAACCAGGTTTAGATTGTATTCGGGAAGACCCCTCGACGAAGCTAACCCAGTTTTAGATACGGAAATAACATTACCAATAGGAAGAGCTCGAGTAGCCGCAGTTACAAGAACTTTATCTTCAGCAGGCCTCGGATTCGCTTTTAGAAGGCATAGAGAAAGTCCATGGACATTTCCACTTTTTATTAAAATGAAATATTTTAATCCTCTTTTTGCTGGACTAATGAGCTTTATTATAGATGGAGGAAGGTCAGTCTTAGTTGCTGGCGGAAGAGGTTCCGGAAAAACCAGCTTACTTTCTTCAATGATTTTAGAATTGATGAGAAGGTACAGACTAATAGTGCTAGAAGATACTCCCGAGCTTCCGGTAGAAATTTACAGAAGCCTTGGATATAACGTTTTGCACCTAAAAAGTCGTTCAGTTATTACTCATGTTGAAACAGAGTTGGCCCCAGAAGAAGCTCTAAGAACTGCTCTTAGGCTGGGGGATTCTGCCTTGATTGTTGGAGAGGTAAGAAGTAAGGAATCCACAGTTCTCTTTGAGGCAATGAGGATAGGTGCATTAGCTAATTTAGTAGCCGGAACTATACACGGAGAATCTGCATACGGAGTTTATGATAGAGTTGTTCACGACTTAGGATTAGTTCCAACAAGCTTTAAAGCTTTAGATATAGTTGTTATAGCTAACGTTATTAAAAGTCCAGATGGATTGAGAAGGTTTAGAAGGGTTGTAGAAGTTGTTGAGGTTAGAAAAAAATGGAAAGAAGATCCGATGGCAGAAGGAGCATTTGTTCCTTTGATGACGTATTCAGCAAAAGAAGATACTTTGAAGCCGACAGATACTTTGTTGAACGGTGAATCAGAGGTTTTGAATGAGATTGCTAAAAGAGTTAGAGAATGGCATGGAGCATGGGATAGAGTTTGGGATAATATTTTGCTAAGAGCAAAAATTAAACAAACTATGGTAGAATTTTCCGAAAAATTGAACAAACCAGAACTATTAGAAGCCGAATGGGTAGTTAATGCTAACGAAGCTTTTCATTTAATTTCTGAAGAAGTTTCACGAAGAATAGGTTATATAGATTCAACGATAGTCTATGAAAAGTGGTTAGAATGGCTGAAAGAAAGGTTGAAGTAAGTATAGAAAGTGGAATAAATATTTACGAAAGGATGTGTATTTTCTCTTACAATTTAGTTAGGTTTAAGTTTTCTGACGAACATGTTGAAAAAGAGAGGAAAGTTTTAGAGTTTTGCAATTTAAAAATACCTCCAACATCAAATATATCAGCAGCATTTGTATTTTTTCTCATTACTCTAATTTTCTCTTTAATAACATCTTTTTTAATTGATTTCTCTTTATTCATATATCTTTTAACAATTTTCGGTTTTTTCTCTTTTCTCATTTATTATTTTCCTTATCTTTTAATGCGATATATTAGAATTGCATCATCCTCGGAGATGACGCTTTGTATAACTTACATGGTTATCTCACTTTCAAGAACTCCAAATCTAGAGAATGCGATATTTTTTACTTATAGAAATCTAAGAGGTCCTTTGAAAAAAGATTTTGAGAGAATCGTCGTAGATTTTAACTTAAGAAAGATTTATAGCATGGAGGAAGGAATTAAAAGGATTATTGATAAGTGGTCTGTTGAAGCAAGAGAGTTTTCTGATGCTTTAAAACTTTTGGTCGAATACTCAAAATATCCTTATCGTGGTGAAAATCTTTTGGAAGAGGCAGTGAGATTAACAGTAGAAGGGAGTTATAGCAAGATGATGAAATATGCAAGAGAGTTAAAGTTGCCAACAACCGCAATTTTAGTCTTAGGAATAATATTGCCTGTCATAGGTTTAACAATAATACCGTTACTCACAGTTTTTATACCGGAAATTTTGAGCGTTCCTATTATGTTTTTTGTTTATGATTTTTTCCTACCTTTAATACTATTTTCGCTTATTTTAATGTTAGTTGAGGGGAGACCTATGACTACATCAACAATAATAGTTCAATCAGACCCATCATCTATTTATCTTGGAGGAAGAAAATTTAATTTGTTTTTAATTTCACTTATAATAGTTTTACCATTATTATTTTATTTGATTTTTGGAATAATGAGTGATGTAAGAAACTACATTACATGCAGCGAATGGTCAAAATCAGGTTTTGATGAATCAAAAAAGCCAAATATTGAGATAGATGTTGAGGAATGTAAGTTCTATTTAACTGATTTAATATATCAATCTATAAAACCGTCCCTACTTTTAATAATTTTCGTTTTTGGAGTTTTTCTTTTAGTTTATTTGAGAAACAAAAAAAATGTTAGAGAATCTGAAAAGATAAGAAAAATTGAGTCATCTCTCGGTACCATACTATTTCAATTGGCCCATAAAACTAGAGGCGGAACTCCATTTGAAGAAGCTGTATTTTCTTTAGAAGATAAATTTCAAGTACAAGAAGTTAAAAATATGATAAAAGAATTAAAGAGAAGTTTATCGGTTTTTGGAAACATAAAAGAAGCCTTACTTGGTAAAAGCGGCATTATAAATAAATATAACTCTACTATAATCTCTTCGGTTTTTGAAATAATAGTAGAAGTATCTTCGAAAGGCTCTTTATATCTCTCTCAAGCACTTTCAACATTTTCAAGACATCTCCAAAATCTTTCTAATCTACAAGAAAAGATAGAAGATTTAATCTCTGATAATGTTTCAACTCTCAAGTTTATGTCTTATTTCCTTACTCCAATAGTTGGTGGTGTGTCAGTTTCTCTTGGTTTAATAATTCTTTCTATCTTAGGAAACCTTTCTGTTTCTTTACAGCAACTATTACCAAAAGAAACAGGACTACCAGCTATTGGTCTACCAATGATAAATTTATGGAACGCTTCTTCTGTATCTCCATCTCTTTTATATCTTGCTATAGGTATTTACATCTTAGAGCTTTGCTTAATTTCTTCATTTTTCATAGTTGGATTGGAAAACGGTTTTGATAGGATCCAATTTATAGAAAATCTTGGAAAGACTGTATTAGTTTCATTTTTAATGTTTACAGCTGTATCATTCTTAGTTTACGCTTCACTTTCAGGATTAGTAATATCTTTGTTTGTTGGTGATTAAAAATGGAGGAAAGAACTTCAAAAATTCTACTTTCAATAATAATTGGAGTTATAATTATTATTCTATTAGTCTTAATAGCGGTATTATACTTATGGAAGTTTCCAATAAAGGTGACAATAAAGTGAAAGGAATAAGCCTACAATTGGATATTATTTACATAATTCTTTTCTTTCTTTTAATTGCTGTTGTTATTATAGGCTTTATGAGCTTATTTTCTAACAGAATAAGAGAAGGTTTGGAGAGCGGGAAAATTTGGGAGTGGATTGAAAATTTATTCAGGAAGGGTTTTAGAGGATGAAGTCGTCAATAGAATTTTCAATCAACTGGTTGGTAATTATTATTTTGATACTACTAACTATAATTCTTGCTATAGTCTTTCTTAATAAATTTTTCAGAACTACACCTTTTGCCTCGACACTAAAGGAAATTTGCTTGTTGACCATAGCAAAGGTTTTTGGTAAAGCTGAATTATGTGAAGTTTTTATTTAAGTAGACAATTTAAAAATATGGAGTTGCCAATAAATACCATTGTTATCATATTGATTGCTTTATTGGTTTTAGTTGTAGCTTATTTCTTTTACGTAAAGATAAAAGAGTCTGGAGGTCATGCTCTTGAGAGTATATTAGATATTCCAGGTTTTTTAAATAAAATGTTTGGAGGAGGAAAATGAGTGAAGACGAATGGTGGCTAATTCTTATGATAATCCTTCTTATAATGGTTTTATTTGTAGTTGTTTTTATCTTACTAAAAGTTGATTGGAGATCAGCAATACTTAACTTCAAGATGCCAAAGCCATGGAGTTAAGTATGAAGGGAATATCTTTGAGTATAAGAGTAATGTTGTTGTTACTTATTTTACTATTTATTCTTATTTTATCTATTTATTTTGTGTTTAAATTGAGAGGTGGTTTTATCGGGTTATTGAATCAATTTATTTCCTCATAAAATATAAATATGGAGAAATCATTAGAAATAATTGTCATTATTCTTATTGGAGTTATAGTTATTTTTGTTGCTTATTTTTTACTTTCTAAGAGTAATCCAACTGCTGATTTTGGAGAAAATTTGAATAAAGCATGCTTAGATTTGTTGAAGAATGGTTGTGATGAGAGCAGCGTTAGTGTTGATGGAAAAAGTTTTGATGAAGTATGTAATGAATACGGACTAAACCTAATAGAATGTAAAAAATACTGCGGGTGTGAAAAGTGAATGAATTCATGATGAGATTTCTGATAGTAGGTTCGATAATAACAATAATAGTTGGATTTGTATATTGGTTTAAATGTCAGCTCTACGTTCATTTGAATTTGGAGAAAGCTCATTATGAAGAAAATTATGGAAAAAACGAAAATCATTATTATTAAATTCACTACAAAGCTGAACATTTTTGGAAATAGCTGTGATTTAATAGCAGACCACCATCCTTCCTAATATATAGCTTTCTTTATCTTTAATCACTACAGGTATATGATATTTTTCGTTATTACAACTACCAAAAGAAAAACTATTTCCCATTTGATCCTCTATCTTTAAAGAAAATTTTTCCTGCAAAACACACAATTCTCCATTTTTTAACTTCTCTGCATCAAAAATTCCTCTATAAAAGTTTCCATCATTCTCAAACAAAATGCATTTGTCTCCAAAAATAACATTCATGAAATCGAAAGCTTCTCTATCTTCTATAGAAGTTTTTATAGTCATGTTGTAATTTGTGAAAATAAGAAAAGTTCCGATGAAAAGGGCAACAAAACTTAATAATTGTAAAATGTCAATTAGAGTCTCTGGGAGAATATATGCTTGGCCCTTCATTCTAACCATACTTTATCACCAATTTTGTTAATGTATAGGAAACCATCATTACAATATACTTTGCTTTCTTGTAGTCGGACGTAGGTTGGAGCTATTATTCTCATTGTATATTCATCATTACCAATCCTAGACACTATATTATCATTATGAATGGTTATGTTACAATCTCCTCCTACATTAATTGTTACCCTATAGTCAAAGGTGCTTGAAGAAACCGAAGAAATTATTGAAGAGAGAACTTCAGCTTGAAGCTTAGAATTAATCCAATTCTTTTGAAAAATATGATAACTAATTATGGTAGAGGACATCAAAATTATAGCTAGTATTATTATCCCACTAAAAAACTGTAGAAGGTAAGTTAATAAAGTACCTTTCATACGATATTGTTGCCTCACAGTTTAAAATCTATCAAATGTGGCATATTCTTATATACGTCAGGATATATTAGTATACCCTCTCTAAATAAGTCTACTAATAACCCTGCTAAGTTTGATGTTATAGAGCAGATGCCAAAAAAGCCTTTACCAAGACCAAAACATGCCAATATCGCATCTAACGCCCCTACACCTCCAGTAAAAATAGCGCAGAGTGATGCAGATACGCATCTAACAGCGTATGCTGCAACTTCACTCCCTACATACAAATTTACTAGACCGGCAGTAGCGTAACAATAATTTTTCTTATCTTCAACCTTCATATAAGGTTCCACGTAAACTTCATCATTTTCCACATAAATTTTCAATCGAGCATAACAAGGACTGACTAAGTAAAATCTTGGATCTTTCGCAACAATACTATCTCTTTTCAGTTTTATAGAATTTATTCCCTTATTAACGCAACTCTCTGGTAAATCAAACTCCCTAACACAAGCTCCTAATTGAAGGCATATTTTTCCATCTTCACATTGGGTTTGACAGAATCCCTTTTTCTGAACTTCTAGTGAAGGATAACCATAATAAGAAAAGTACCTATCCCAATAAGTAGCTCCAAGTGGCGTATAAAGATCCTGAATTCTTAAAATCATATATCCGAAAGTTCCTCTCATGAAAATTTCTGCGTCTTCTTTAATTCTAAGCCTTTTACCATTTAAAAAGTTCCATAAATTTCTAGCTTCATCCTTATCACCATTTTCTATTATATTGAAAAGATATTCTCTAACTACGTGCCTCGAATCGTGCCAAATATCTGAAGATGAAACTTTGATATCATCTAATTTACCAATTAGAATATCCATTTTCGAGCCCCTTTCCACTACAACGAATAGACCGCCTTCTTTCGCTTGTTCCACAAGCTTACCTAATTTCTGAGACAAAATTCTAATTGCTTCACTTGAATCTTTAGCCTCAACTCCACTCAATTTTAAAAATTTCTCCGCTTTATCAGGATTCTTTTCAAAGTAATCTTTCGTGAAATCCACAAAATCTGTAAGACTTTCAGAGTCCAACATCCTATCGCTCATTATTTTTTCAGAAAGTTTCCCAATCTTTTCTTCTATCGGATAAGCAATTCTCTCTTTCAATCTATCTGTAAATGACTTGGGATCGTAAATAACTTCTTTTATTGTCTTTCCATCATTATCGTATACTATGGTAAAATCGTCCACTCTATCTGGATAGCCGCTCTGATATAAATATTCTTGAAGGGGGTTAATTACTTCTTCCTTAGCAATTTCATCATCAGCCGAAGCTACAAATTTTTTTAAGTTTTCGTCGTAGCGCCAACCTTTATCTCCTATACTTTCTTTAAGAGAAGGAATAACATCTTCATCTGCTATTTCATCAATTGAAGAAGAAAACGCTTTCTTAAATTCTTCCAATTTTATTGAAAATTTAGTCTTTATTTGCTTTATTTTGACTTCTATCTTTGACTTCAACTTAGGATACACATATTTCCCAGCAACTATCTTGGATGCATCAGCACCTATCCCCAATATAACGCCTTCTTTTAAACATTCTCCTAAAGTTTTATCTTGAGTAACCAAACAAAAAACTGTATAAGCTGAAGTTGTCTTTCCGACAAATACTCCCTCTTTTATTACCAATTTTCCTCCTTTTATAACAATTTTTTTCGCTTTTCCCAAATTTTCTACTACAATATCTCCTCCATTTTCAATTGCATGTAATATTTCTTTGAGTTTTTGGAAGTTTTGAGGGGAAATTCCTTTAAGCTTGTTTGCAAGCAAATTTATTGCTTGCCTTCCTTTATAAGTTACAGCCCCTTTTATTTTACCTAATCCAAAAATGTCTAATCCCAAAGTAAATGAATCTATTAAAATCGTAGCCATGAAATTAGACGTCCAAGGTAAATCTTCTGACCAGGGGGCGAATATAGATGCCGCTGTTTCTAGAGCTCCTTGTCCAAATGAGTATGGGGGATCGGGAGGAAAATATTCCCAATATATTTTATAATAAGGATCGTTGAAAGTTTGTAGTGGAATATTTATCTCTTGTCCGCCTAAACCTATTTTTTGTGAAACCCAACTAAAA
>AWOA01000065.1 GCA_000494225.1 Candidatus Calescibacterium nevadense OTU 1 | reverse complement strand
TTTTTTGACTTTTTTATTGTTTCCGGAGTTTATTCTTGTGTTTCCCCGTTTCTCAATTCTTTTCTGTAATTAGCTTCTTTTGTTTTTCTTCCTTCCTTACTTGTTGTCTTGTTATTTTCTTCATTTTAAACTTTATTTTCTTCATTTTAAACTTTCTTCATTTTAAACTTTCAGTTTGGACTTTTGGATTAGTACAAAATGAGAATTTCCTTTGTATACAAATAAAACTATCCGCATGGGTTTTTTCGGAATTTTTCCTTAATTGCNAGGGGAACATATTTGGTATCCTTTCGGGCAAATTTTTATCTTGTTGGACTTGTATTTCAATATGAAAAATTTTTTTCTTTTGTTCTAAATAGCAAGTCAGGGCGAAGAGATTTGACAAATTCTATTTTGTCTGTAATATCTTCAAGTTTTTCTTCAATTTTTTTGCCGGTGGCTATTGAGATAATTTTATCAGCAGCTTTTAGGGGAATCTATTTCAAAATATGGTCAGGTCTTTCTTTTCAGCTATTTTCTGTATTCTTGGACTTTCTGTTTTTGATTTTTCATTTTTTTTCTTCTATTTCCTATTTGCGATTCCTTTTTATGCTTAAAATAATGATTTTGATTTTTATTTTAGGTATGCGAGGAAAATTTTCTTTATTCTTCTTTTTCTGTTTTACCTTTTCATAGGTATATCCTTAAAAATGAAAAGTGTTAATTTACACTTAAAACTTTTATTTTTTTACACTTTATCTTTAAAAATCACTAATATATCTTTGTAGCAAAGCAAAAAATAAAAAGGGAGGTAAAAAAAGATGAAAGATGGTTTTAAATTTAAATGCGGACTTTTACACCTTTTTGAGTCAGCAAGAGGAAAAACGGAAAANCAATTCTACGAGGAAAACATAGAGCTTATAAAGTATGCAGATGAGATTGGGCTTGATACTTTTTGGATTGCAGAGCATCATTTTTCCGACTATGGTGTTATGCCTTCTACTCAGGTTTTCGGATCATACATAGCTGGAATAACCAAGAGAATAAGAATAGGAACAGGGGTAGTTGTGTTGCCTTTCCATCATCCAATAAGAGTTGCTGAGGAGTTCGCATTTTTAGATGTATTATCTGATGGTAGACTTGATTTTGGTGTGGGAAGAGGTTATCAACCTCATGAATTTGAAGGTTATGGGTTGAATATATCGGAAAGTAGAACAAGGTTTGAAGAGTCTTTGGAGATAATAAGAANGTCATGGACACAAGATGAGGTGAATTTTGAAGGGAGACATTTTGTAATAAAAGGTGCCAGACCAAGACCAAAACCTCTGCAGAAACCTCATCCACCACTTTTTGGAGCGTCTTTTAATCAAGATACAATAAAGTTTCAAGCGAAAAAGAAAATGAACCTGATATTTTCTCCTCTTCTTGCAAGCCCAGATAAAATAGATGAGTATATAAAGACATTAGAGGAAGAAGGAGAGGACCCGACAAAGTATAGAATCGGAGGACTTGCCTTTGTTTATGTCAGCGAAGATATGGGAAAAGCGCTTAGGGAATTTGAAGAGCCTTGCATGTGGTATTTCAGAACTTTTACAAAGCTCATCCCAGCTCAAAAATATCCGGAAGGTGAGGANTTCTATAAAAACTTACATTTCATTATGACTCAGATGATAAACGATTATGATAGGGGAAAACTGAACTTTGAATTCGTTGTAACACAAAGTCTTTTCCAACACGGATTTTTAGTTGGCACGCCAGATTACGTAGCTCAGAAGCTCAAAAAACTTATAAATGATTATAAACTTACGGACCTCCTTTGTTGGACAAGACTTGGTGGNCTTGACCATCAGAAAGTTATGAAGTCTATGAAATTATTCGTTGAGAAAGTATTGCCTTATGTGATTTAATTTTATTTTTAAAAACGTTTTATTCTGAAAGNTTCTTTTAGAAATTCCCAACCTCCTTCACCTTCAAACTGCTTTCATTTATTTTTGAGCTCAGTTAAAGATAAATCTGTTCTTTGTGTCGCCTCTGACTTCCGCAGAAAAAATTAGATATGATTTTTTGATGGACTTTATAATTTTGATCTCAAATCATATGCATAAATTGTCATTTAGGATGAGATAGAACAAATCGAATTTTCTTTGGTTCTTGGATTTGCATAACTTCTCCTGCTGGTTTCATAATAATTAATCCTGACCTCAAAGCATATATATCTGCTCCTCTGCCAAATCTTATCCCTGCAATAGCACCCATTAGCTTATATCCTTTGTATCCCTCAAGGAAGAAGAAAAATTTTTGCATATCTTCTAAAAGTTCATCAACATCTCTGGATGATACTTTTGTTTTTGCAGATACCAACAAAATGACTTTTTCGGTTCTTTTTTTGATTTTTTTTTCACAAACCAGAAATAGGTCATATTCTGCGTTCAAGCCGTTTTTTGAGACTTTTGCTTCTGGATAAATTCCGATAACTTTGAATCCTTTTTCTTGCATAAATTTTATTGAAGATGGTTCTATCAAACCTTCAACAAATTCTCCCCAGCTTCCTGTGAGTTTGCTTACTTCTACTTTTAGCTTTCTTATTTCTTCTGATGTTTTAGCAACTTCTTCTGAGGTTTTGGCAAGCCTTTCAGAAGTCTTTTTCTCAATTTCCGCGGAGGTTTTAGCAATGGTTTCTCTGAGAGCCTGAATTCCTCTTTCATTCTCTTCGGAAATTCTATCAATGGTTTCTCTGAGAGCTTGAATTCCTCTTTCATTTTCTTCGGAAATTCTTGCGATGGTTTCTCTGAGTTCTTTAAATCCTCTTTCGTTCTCCTCAGAAAGTCTTTGAACTATTTTTTCTATTCTATCAATTCTGCTCANCTTTTTTTCTCTTGCCCTTTTCTTCATTGTAAATAAAATTAAGAATTTTGGAGCTGTTGTGAAGGAATTTATGGAAAAACGAAAAGAAGAGGAAATACAAAGTGAAGTGGAATAGAAATTGTTTTAGTTTATATTTATCGTTAAGGGGGTTAGAAAAACAGGAATCTGAGGACTTATTTTTTAAATTTTTGAAGGAAAAGATGGGAATAAAAAGAAAATTTCTTGACACAGCATTTAAGCTTGTTTTGTCGTCTTAAAGATCCTAGTGTATGTTATTGATGTTGGCAAGAAGTGAGTAATTTCAGATAAAGTTTTATAGTGTTGATTTACTTTATGCCTTTGGGTTTTCTGATATTTTTTGTAGTTATGTATGGAGGAGCTGGAGAGAAATTAGATAAAGAATATAAATATACTTTGTCTGTAAATCCTCTTGCTTTTACGATTCTTGTGGATCATTTTGTTCTTCCTGTTCCTTCTCCTGGGATAAATTTTGAAAGGAAAATAAGCGGAAGACTTTCATTGAACTTTGAGGTGAATAACTTATTACTAATATTCCCAAATGAGTTAGAGATAGGATTAAGGGAGTATCTTATGAAAGAATTTAATGGATTATATCTATATCAGGGTTTAGCGTGGGGATGGATTAATTCCTTTGTTGACACGGAAAGATACGGTGAGATAGCAAAGTATATACCGAATTTAATATTTACATTTGGATATAAATACGTTTCAAGGGGAGGATTTACAGTGGATCCATTTTTAGTTCTAAGATCTATATATGGTGTAAAAGGTTTGGGTGGGGGTCCTATTGGGATTCTACCAGCTTTGGGAATATATTTTGGCTATACTTGGTAAGATGTTTAGCGAAAATTTAGCGAAGAGGGGGGCAAGGAGGTATAAGATTTTGAACCTGTCTTTATGCACTATTATATATACATAGCTTACTAATTCCCAGCGTCTTTCAATAGATCTGATGGGCCAAGTTTTATCCTCAAACATCCCCATATCTTTTAATTCTCTGTGACATATCTGTATTCCCAACATCTTTTTTATCATCTCACTTTCTTGTCCATCATCATATCCCATATCAGTTTAGCATATTTTACATCTCCACTTTGCTTATATATTATCAAGAAACATTATCCTATGTCAGGTATGCAAACTTTTTCGGAGGTCCTCCGCAAGTCGTCCATAAACCTGCAACTTTCATCACACTCCTACTGCCCCCAAAATTTTCAATCATGCTTTATCTTGAAAAGAAATTTTATACCCTCAAATCAGCTTAATCAGTTCCTTTGCTGTGTTCTATGAACATTACAAAGCTTATATTGAAGATTGAGATAGCTTCCAAAATTATCCTTTCTGCAATCTTTGAACATGTTTGTTCAGTAGATGAACATAGGAAGTCTAATGTTTGTTCCAGCTATGCATAAGCTCCCCACCACTAATGATTGCTGAACCTTCCCCATATTTCCATGCTTTTTAGATAAGGAGTTCCACTTTCTTTCAGATATTAGGAGAAAGAATTCAGACAGATTTCATTTGAAATCTTGTGCGATTTATTTTTTGTTGCTCCTCTCTTATCAAGACATTCCAATTCTGATAAGAAATACTTTGATATGGATAGAAGCAAATTCTGGAAATTGTGTAGAGATTGCATTGTTAGTCATAATTTCTCACCTCCTTATGAATGATTTATTTGCATAAATATATTATAAATGAAAAAAAGTGAAATTTTTTAACAAATTACTGTTAGAAGATAAGGTATTCTTTGTATGAAATAAAAGATGTCCTTTTTAACATTATTGATTTGACAAAACTAAGGCTTCAAGGCATATCGCTGTTGATAAAAACTTTGAGCCCAAAATATATTTTCTTTCAACATCGCCCGCATAAATGTATTCGGTTTTTTCCATTGCCATTGCTTCATTTAAGTATTCAGGAATTTTCGCTATTTCTATTTTACTGATTAGTTCTTTTGATTTTGGACTCAATTTAAAAAGGGAAGAGAGAATAGCACACCTTAAAGTTATATTTAATTCTTTATCATAGTGTAAGGCATCGGTTAGAATTTTCTCAATCTTCTCCCCGATATCATTTCTGTTCTTACACTTCATAAATGGAAGAGCTCTTATTATGTTGTAAAAAGCGAGATAATCTGAAAGATAATAAGTTCTATACCATATATCTTTGAACTTTTGAGGATTTGAAACGAACTCTCTAATAAAGTTGCACATTTTTTCAACTCTTTCATTGTATACGTCATATACAGAAAAAAGCCATAAAACATTTGCAGCAATACCGACATCTCCAGATTCTTCTCTGCCGAACGGATTATCTGAAATCCAGATTTTTACTGTCCCATCATCTCTTATGTATTGAGTCAGGTTCTCTACATACTTTTTAGGTATATTCTTAAAATTTGTAATCTTATATATAGCTAAAACTGTGGAAGTAGTATCTATGTCTGGATCTGGAAGCCCGAGCCTTGCTTCATATTCCCATAAATAGTTTTCTTGTCTGTATTCCCATATAGATGAAAATATCTTTTCTGCGAGATTTTTGCTTTTTGATTTTAATTTCTTGTCTTTTAACAAATCTGAAAGTTCCCATAATATATAACCTACCTGAATTGAATCAAAAATACTTTTACCAATCAGAAATTTTTGTTCTATCCTGTTAAAAAGAGTAAAATCAAAGAGTGCTTTTTTATTATCTATGTTGTTTTCAAAGAATTTAAGGGTTTTATCATACGTCTTATATGTTGAGTTAGGTTTTTGTAAGCAAAATGTGAATATCAAAAAAGAGAAAAATAATAATTGCAATTTGTTTTTCTTGTTTTTTATTTCCATAGAACTTTTTTAAAATTCTCCTTTGTAGATTGAGGGCATTTCCGCTATGTAAATTTTATCTGAAAAATCAAGTGAAGGGGCAAACCTCAAAAAAATTTTTGTGCAGTATTTATTGAAATTTATTGAAGCAATTGCTGTTAAATATTTTTCGCCTCGGAGTTTATGTATTATATATATTTACCTTACTTTTATATAATATATTTACTTTAAAATGTCAAGTTTTGAGCAGAAAATATTGAAGAAATTAGATGCTACGGTCGGAAAATTTCTCATAGAAGTTCTCTGCTTTATCTGGAAAAAAAATTTTGGGGAAAAAGAGAAGGTGGAAAAAACAAAAAAAATTGGAATTAAAAATGTTCTGGTAATAAGACCAGGTGGCTTAGGCGACACTATTTTACTAACTCCGCTTATTATTTTTCTCAAAGATAAGTTGAATGTTCAAATTGATTTTCTTGGAGAAAAAAGAAATATAGAAGGAGCGAGGTTCTGCTACCGTAATTTAGTTTCAAATTTTTTCGTTTATGATTCCCTGAATTTTATTTTTTTCTTTTTCAAAAGTGCCGTGAGAAAATATGATATTGTAATAGATACGGAGCAATCGTTCTTGCTCCCCGCTTTCTTTGGAAGAATAATCGGTAAAATATTAGTTGGATTTGATACAACGGAAAAGAAAAAATTGTTTGATATAAAAGCTGAATATCTTTTCTCGGAACATGAAACAAAAAATTTTATCAGGCTTGGAGAGAAAATCTTATCAGAGTTGGAGAGAAATCATGAGGAAAATCTTAGGGAAGATCAAAAAGTTAATGAACAAAAATTTAAAGGAAAAGAATATGATGGGTTTAGTATTAGGAATTTATCAGATGAGCTTATAAGAAAGAGTCAAGATTTTCTTAAAGAAAAAGTAAAATTTATAGATCGTGAAAAATTAGATATTGTTTTTGCGCCATTTACCACAAAGTGGGAAAAATCTTATGATGAATTTGACCAGATGATAGAGGCAGTAAAAGATAAGGGATATAAAGTTAAAGTCATAGGAAATCGAAAGTTAAGCTTTGAAGAGATAGCCCAGACTATACTTTCAGCAAAAATTTTTGTGGGAGTAGATAACGGTTTGATGCATCTTGCATATATGATGGGTAAAAAGGTAGTAGCAATTTTTGGACCATCAAATCATATAAAGTGGGGACCGTTGATGGGAGAAATCATAAGAAAAAATTTATGGTGTTCTCCTTGCTCAAACTTTGCGGAGATTCCTCCATGCCCAAGAAACAAAGAATGTATGAGAATTGAAAAAGAGAAGATAATAGAAGTCATTNAAAGAATTCTCAATCAAGAAACNGGGATATAGGTTTTTTAAACTTTATCTTATGCTTTCCGGATTATTTATAGTTGCAATAAAAGGAAAATGGCCAGAGCAGGAAACGATAGATTTTATCAAAACATATAAACCATCAGGAATAATAATTTTTTCTTACAATGTGCCAGATAATATAGATGATTTGAGAGAATTTATTTTCTCTTTAAAAGGTAAAGTTGGATATAATTTTTTCGTATGCGTAGATGAGGAAGGTGGTAGGGTAAAAAGAATAGAACCCCCTTTTGAGCTTCCTCCTGCAAGAAAAATAGGAGAAGCTTTTGAATATGGTTTGATATCTGAACAAGATATTTTTGATTTAGGGCAGAAACTTGGTTCTTTTCTTGCAGGTCTTGGAATAGATGTAAATTTCGCACCAGTTGTTGATCTTTTTGGATACAATGAAACAGTGATCGGAGATAGGGCTTTTTCTTCTGACCCAGAAATAGTATCAAAGATTGCTTCTGCTTTTTCAAAGGGACTTTTTTCAGCAGGAGTTCTACCAGTTGCAAAACATTTTCCAGGGCACGGTCTTGTAAAAGAAGATTCTCATATATCGCTCCCTTTTTCTGATTTGGATGAAGAGGAAATTCAAAGACACATTTTGCCTTTTAAAAAATTAGCTTATGATGTTTTCGGGATAATGACTGCTCATATAGTTGTGAAAAATATAGATGATTTGCCTTGCACGTTATCTGAAAAATGTTTAAGAGAGCTCAGAACTTTTTTCCCCGGCTGTATTATAACAGATGATATAACTATGGGAGCGTTGAGAGATTTTGGAGATTTACCTTATGTAGCTTTTCAGGCATTTCGGGCGGGTTGCGACGCTATTTTGATGTGCAAACCAGATTACAACTTAGCTTCAAATTTATTTGAGGAATTCTCCAAAATTGTAAAAGAGGAGATAAAAGATAAGGGCAGAATATTTGAATCTGCCCAACGGATTGCTTATTTGAGGTTTAAAAGAAAATATAATAAAGAGAGGGAGAGGGTTAAGTAAAAAGTTAAGTAAAAAGTATAAGTAAAAAATTGGAGTTTTGTTTATTTATTTTATTATTGTTATTTAAATTTCTCTGCATATTTATTTAAAGCTTATTTGAAAATTATTTAAACCCTCCTCATATATAAAATTACTGTTGTGTCTCCTCAGTATCATCCGGAGGAGTGACGGCTTCAGGAGCTTGTTGTTCCTCTTGCTGTTGTTCCTCCTGTCTTTTAGCTTCTTCTTCTGCTTTTGATTTCAGCGAGTTTGCTTCCTCTACTATTTTCAAGAGAAGCTCCCTTGCTTCTTTGTATTTTTTCTCATCTATTTTTGTCTCGGCTTCTTTGAGGCTTGCATTAATTCTGTTCCAGTCATCAGGGATATATTGAGGAGCTCCTGCATCCTCTAATTCTTTAATTGCATCCCTTGCGTCTTGGAGTTCTTTTTCTGGCTTCCTTGCGCATCCACCTAAAACCAAAGACACCACTACTACGACTCCTACTAATATTCTTGAAGCAATTGGGTTCATGTTTTTCACCTCCTTTTTGTTTAAAAAATATTAACTTTTAAATTTTATTCTTCTTCAAAATCGTTATGATTTTTCAAGAAGTTTTATCTAATTTTTATCTAATTTTCATATTTTGTTGAGAATTGGAATTTTGAATTTATATCGGAAAATTTTTGTGATATATGGAGAAAAAAACACATAAACTTATAGACCAAAGACTGTGCGGAAAGGTTGTAGAAATAAAGGAGGGATACTCTCGGGTTGAACTCGAAACTACGGAGGAGATGGTTGCAGATGAAAAAGGATTGGTTCATGGGGGATTTACTTTTTCTCTTGCGGATTACTCTGCTATGGTTGCATCAAATCATCCCTATGTTGTGCTTGCAAGGGCAAATGTAAAATTTATAAAACCTGTAAAACTTGGAGATAAGCTTGTTTCAATTGCAAAAGTCGTATCATCAGATGGCAATAAAAAAACTGTTTTTGTTGAGGTTTTTAAAAAAGAAAATGGAAAAGAAACGGAAAAAGTTTTTGAAGGTGAGTTTTTGTGCGTAGAACTTGAAAAACATGTCCTTGATAAGTGATTATTTCCCCGGCATCTTATTTTTCCCCTTATTTATCTTGATTTCCTAATTTTCAATTTTTGATTTTCTCTTCTATAAGAGCTACTATTTTATCCCAATCATATTTTTTTGATTCTTCTATTGCATTTTTGGAGAGTTCTTCTCTCATAGTTTCATCTTGGCTTAATTTTTCAGAAAAGGATATGAGTTCTTTTTCGTTTGAGAAAAGAATACCGGTTCTGCCGTCTGATATTACATCTTGATATCCTCTTATTTTTGATGCAATAACACAGCAGCCTGATGCCATAGCTTCTATCAGCACTATACCAAAACTTTCTCCACCTTTTGATGGAAAAACACATATATCTGCCGATGCGTAAATTTCAGGTAATTTTTTTTCTTCGATGAAACCAAAAAATTTCACTCCTTCTATTTTTTTATTTTTGACTTCATTTTCTAAATCTTGTCTCATAGGACCATCTCCTACTATGAAAAGTTGTGAAGGAACTTTATTACATTTTTTTATACCTTCTTTTCTAATTTGCTTCCATGCTCTTATAAGATTATCTGCTCCTTTCCTTTCATCAAGTCTCCCTACAAAAAGAAAAATTAGCTTATCATTGTATCTTTTACCTTTTGATGGGGAATAAATTTTTGTATCAATTCCCGGAGGTATTATATCCATGTTCTGGGGACCGAAATATTTTTCTATTTCATTTTTTGCTGATTTTGAAACTGCTATTTTCTCATCAAGTGCGTCAAGAAAAGGTCTCATTATTCTTTTGAATAAAATAAAACCAATGTTTGGTTTGTCTGTAACTGAGTGAAAAATACCAATTTTCTTTGCTTTTGAAAATAAAGTTGTAGGGTAGGGTAAAGTTAATCCCAAAGGTCCTTGCATTATAACAGCATCGTGATAAGATGAGAAAATTTTTTTGAGTTTGTAAAAATCATAAGGGGAGGGTAGAGTAATAAAGCATCGTGTCCCATTTGCAATTACTGATATTAACTTCCCAACTCTTATGACTTTCCCTCCGAGTTTTTCTATTTCATTTTCTTCTTGGGGTTTATTTTTTACTCCGCCAGTTATTACTGATACATCATATCCTCTTTCGAGAAGTTTTTTTGTGAGGAAAAAAGTATACTTTGATACTCCACTTGGAACTGGCGGAAAGCTATCTGAAACCATGATTATTTTCTTTTTTATCATATTCTATATAATTTTACCTGATGTCTTATTTTTTTTTATTTATACTTTCATATTTGGAAATCTTTTGGTTTTACGAGTTTGCAAATTTCTTTTTTATTTCCAGAATCCACTGTAAAGTTTCCGTTATAAATGATGGACCATGATGAGCAAGGAAATCGTATATGCCTGGGGTTATAAAAACATAACCATTTTTTATTGCCTTTATTTCTCCGAACCTCTCATATAGTTTTTTAACAATTTCTTCTTTTTCTCTTCTTTTTGAAAACATTTTCGGTTCATAAATTATTATATCTGGATTTTTCTGTGATACTAATTTGTCATCTGGTCTCAACCACTCCTTTGGTTCGTCTGAGAAAATATTTTCAAAACCTAAAAAATCTAATGCATCCGTTATGTAACTATAAGCTCCAAAAGTTGTTGGACCTCCAAGATCTATTTCAACATAAACTTTTATTTTGTTGTTGTTGTTGGGGGTATGATTATTATCGTTATTTTTTGATGAAGTTGAGCTTGAATTTATTGCTTCTGCTTTTGATTTTAAATTAAAGAGATGGTCAATTAGTTTTCTTTCAAGTTGTCTTGCTTCATCAGGAAATCCTGCTACAAGACCTGCTTCAACGCAAGTCGAGATAATGTCTGCTAAATTTGACGGTAATCTTATTGGCCAAACAGGGAATTCATCTGAAAGTTTTTTTGCAAATTCAAGTTGGTAACCTGTTGTGGTGAAAATTATGTGTGGATTTATTTCAAGGAGTTTTTCTCTTTTATATGTTGAATATGAACCTATTATTATTTTTTTTCTTGCTTCCGGAGGTCTTACACAGTATACCGACACTCCTTTGATTTTTTCTCCAAGTCCCATCATAAAAAGAGCTTCAGTTACTGATGGGGAAAAACTTACAATTTTTTCACATCTCTGAGGTAGCACTACTTTTTTCCCAAGAACTTCTGAGAAAATTTCTCTCATTTTTAGATTTACGAAAGCTTGTTAGAAAGCAAAGCTTATGCTCCAAAAATTGCGGATTCATCAGCACACAAGTTCAAAATTGTAGATAACATAATTTTCAGCCCAAGTTCTATATTTTCAATAGAAATTCTTTCGTCTATTCCGTGCATGGTTGATATTTCTTCTTCTGTGAAAAAGAACGGCAGAAACCCGTATGCTGGTATTCCTTTTTTCCTGAAAAACCTTGAATCTGTAAATCCTGTTGCAAGTATTGGGAAGAAAGGGGCTTCAAAGACATAATTTGCAGATTCTCTGATTTTCATCATAATTTCAGATACAGGGTCTGATTGTGAAGGTTCATACACAGACAAAATTTCAAAACTCACTCTTGGATCATCTACAACTTTTCTCATCTTTTCTATTATTTCATCATATTGGTACCCTGGTAAAAGTCGCATATCTATTACTGCTTCTGCTTCTTCTGGGATTACATTTTCTTTGTATCCTGATTTCATTATTGTTATGCTTAAAGTGTTAGAGAACATTGCTGATATTTTTGGTTGTGTAGATGAAGTTGCAAGAAAGATTATTTTACCTAAAAGCTCTTTTATTTTTTCGGAGTTTTCTATGAGTTTCAAAGTTGGTTTCAGAAATTTTCTTGAGTTATCTCCTATAAGGTAAAATTCGATTGATTTTATGAAGTTGTCTGTGAGTTTTTTCCCAAAATCTGTTTGCAATATTTTGTATAGAGCTTGAACTAAAATGAGGTTTGGATTATCTTTATGAGGCATTGAAGCGTGTCCCGGTTTTCCTTTCGCTTTGACTTTCAACCAAATTGGACCTTTTTCTCCAAAGCAGGGCATATATATTTTCCTATTTTTGATTATAAATCCTGCTCCGCCTTCGTTTATCACACAAAATCCATTTACATCTTCATCAAAGTTTTCAACTAAAAATTTTGCTCCTTTTTCTCCTCCCATTTCTTCGTCTGCAACAGAAATGAATTTTACCCCTTTTTGAATTTTAATTCCCATCCTTTTTACGATAGACATTGCTACTGCTTCAACGACCGCAAGTCCTTTGCAATCAATTGCACCTCTGCCCCATATGTATCCGTTTTTTATTTCCCCTGAAAAAGGTGGGAAAGACCATTCCCTTGGATTTGCTGGGACAACATCAAGATGACTCAGAAGTATAATAGGTTTGCCGTTTTTTTCTCCTTCTACTTCTGCTATTATACTTGCTCTATCTTTTTCTGATTCGACTACTTTTGTTTTTATGCCAAACTCTTGGAAATATTTTTCAAGGAGTTCTGCTGCTGGTTTTTCATTGCCAGGTGGATTTGTTGTGTCTATTTTTATAAGATTTGAAAGCAATTCAACAGCTTCGTCTTTTACTTCATTCCACCTTACAGAGTTTAATATCTTCTTTATGTTCTCATGTTTTTTTCTTGCCATATTTTTATCTTCTATATTTTTTCTATTTACTTTTCTTCATTATTATTATTGTTGTTGTCTATGCCGAATTTTTCCATTATTTCTTTGATTTTTTCTTCGTTAAGCTCTTTGAAGATTGCGGATGGTAAAATATTTATGTCTTTTTCTTTATTTTGTGTTTTTTCATATTCATATGGTATGAATGAGAGACTTAGTCGGCTAAAATATTCATCTATCATTCTTTGAACTTTATTTTTATCTCTTAATTCTCTACTGAGAGATGTTGTTTTGGCTATCAGTCTTTCTTGTTCCGAAAGGTATTTTTGCAATGTTTGATTTACCTCGTTCAGAATTTTTGATACCCTACTATAATCAATTTTTCCTGTCATGATCATGGGTATAAGTTCTCTGAGGGAATTCAGCGTTACCGTTAAAGTTTTATTCGTCATCACTGTAAAGTTCCTGAATTCTACAAAGAGATCTTTTGTAGCGAAAAAGTAATCCTCAAGAGTATCAACTTGATACTCTGTATTTTCTTCCGTATTTTCTAAATTATCCTCGTCTGGGGTGTTGAATTTATTGTTTTCTTTTCTTTTCCCTTTATCTTTCTTATCAGACTTTTTTGCCATAGTGAAAAATTAATCATCAATGTAGATAAAGTTGTAAAGTTTGCAACTTTTTATGTTTTATAGAATGTGGCCAAGTTTTTCTTTTTTTGCCTTTATATATTTTTCATTTTCTGGATTTGTTTGAATTTTTATTGGAACAGTTTCCAATACTTCAAGTCCATATCCTTTCAGCCCAACGATTTTGCGAGGATTATTTGTCATCAGACGGATTTTGCCTACGCCTATTCCTTTGAGTATTTGAGCGCCTATTCCATAATCTCTTAAATCTGGCGGGAAACCTAATTTTAAGTTTGCTTCTACTGTGTCAAGCCCTCGATCTTGGAGGTTGTAGGCTTCAAGTTTTTTTTATGAGTCCTATACCTCTACCTTCATGACTTTTTTCCATACTTTCTCTCCTTATATAAACTATCACTCCCTTACCTTCTTTTGATATCATTTCCATAGCTTTTTTAAGCTGGGGACCGCAATCACACCTTAATGAGCCGAAGATATCTCCTGTAAGGCACTCAGAATGTACTCTTACTAATGTGGGTTCTTCTGGATTTATTTCTCCTTTAACGAGAGCCGCATTTTGTGAGCCATCTAATATGTTTTCCCATACTTGAATTTTGAACTCTCCAAATTCTGTTGGTAGTCTTGCTTCTACGACCTTTCTTACAAGAGATTCTCTTTTGAGCCTATATCTTATTATGTCTTCTATTTTTGCTATTTTCATTCCAAATTTTTTCGCAAGATTTATAAGGTCTGGCAAGCGAGCCATAGAGCCGTCTTCGTTCATTATTTCACATATTGCAGCAGCCGGAATTAGACCCGCTAATTTACAAAGGTCTGTTGAACCTTCCGTATGACCTGCTCTCACAAGAACTCCCCCTTCTCTTGCAACAATTGGGAAAATATGTCCAGGTCTTACAAAATCATCTGGTTTTGAGTTTGGGTCTGCTATTTTTTTTATCGTCAAAGCTCTATCGTGCGCAGAGATCCCGGTTGATACTCCTTCTTTTGCGTCAACAGATACGGTAAAAGCTGTTCCGTGAAGAGAGTTATTATTTGCGACCATAGGGAAGAGATTTAGTCTTTCAGCAATTTCTTTTGAGATTGCGACGCATAAAAGTCCTCTTGCCCATTTCGTTATGAAATTAACTTTTTCTGGTGTTATGAACTGAGCAGCAATAACCATATCACCTTCATTTTCCCTACTTTCATCATCTACTAAAATTATTATTTCACCTTTTTTTATGAGATCTATTGCTTCCTCTGGGGTAGCGAATACCGATTTATCAGTTTCGTAGAGAAAATTATTTGAATTTAAGTCTGTTTTATTCTCTATTTTGCTGGAATAAGAGATTATATCTTTTGAAATTTTTTCATTCTTGCTCATCTTAACTATTTATTTTATTAGGAAGTTTTGTGTAAAAAAGATTTTTCAGTTTTTATACCATGAATGAAAGCGCTGATATTTCATCTGTTTATTCACTAATTATTCTCTTCATACTTGTGAGTTTTTTTATATCTCTTTTTTTATTTTTCCGAGGTTCTAACAAGCGAAAGATTTCCTATTTTGTATCCGGGTTGATTATTTCATCTCTAAATACAATAGTAGAAGCTTTATCTTACAAATACAACTTGTATGAGATAAAGGGGCCGTGGAAAATACTTGCTACCCCATTTCCTATGTTTATTTTGTGGATATTTCTTTCCTTTATATATATAGATTTGTATTTTAGGTTTAAAAATAAATTCCCGACTTTTCTCTATTTGATTTTGGGTGTAGTTTTAGGATGGTGTTTTGATTTTGTAGGATGGAAGATAGGGCTTTTGGAAATAAAGGAAAACGGGAGCCCATTTATAAATGCATCTGTATGGATCGTTTTGGTTCCTCTTTCGTTAGCTATACCAAAATTGATCTTAAAAGGAAAATAAAAATTCTTTTCTTAAAGAATGAAGTAAAAGTGCATTCGTTGTAGAAATCTAAAATTTCATATTTCAAATTTTGAGCCAGAGGGTATTTTTACGTGGATATTTCTTGTTATTTTTGTCCCATCGCGAACAAAAAGTTTTGAGCCTTTTTCAAGTTCAATGAAAACAGAAACTCCGCTTTCTACAACAACATTTCTTCCAAATTTTATTGTTGGCGGATTCTCCATTTTGAAATTTCTTCTTATATCTACACTTATTTCTCCAAACGGATATTTTGATATGATTTTTAGCTCTCCACCTCTTTTTATGTTGAGCCCTTCCGAAAAGCTTTTTTTCCCATCTTCTTGATAGAAACAAGAGATAAAAAGTAAAGAATCATCTTCTAATTTCCAATTTGAAAATTCAAAGAAGTTCAGAATCTTTTCTGAAAAAATTATATACGGTGCGATTTCTAATTTTGCTTTTTGAGATATAATAGCTTCTCTTTTTTCTAACTTTTTCTTTGTGAAATTGATATAGTTTTTCTGCGTAGTTTCTACTGAATCTTCTCCGAAAACAGATTTTGTAGGGGAGAAAAAGGATTCTCTTTCAACTTCTACAAAGCTTACTTTCTTTTCATCTAATATTTCTGCAATATAGTGATTTAAAAACTCAATTGAGCTCGTGATTATGAAATTATCATCTACTTTCACCTTTTTCTGTGTATATACAACCGGTCTCAGATTTTTCAAAATCTCAGGAGTAATATATTTTAGAGAGAATAGATTTGTGTTTATATGTCCGTATTCAAAAGCAAGTTTATCTCCATTTTTTAAGCGAAAAAATCTCACCCGCTTCATTATATTCCAAAATTATTTTCTTTTTTCTTGCTTTATCATATACTGGTATACCGATTTTTTCTCCTTCCACTCTTCTTACGACTGATGATGTGAAAAAGCTTCCTTTTCTTATGTGAAAACCAAGTCTTGGTGGATAAAGTGGTTGGGNGAGCAGATTATCTACATTATGTAAGACGAAAAATTCTATCCCTGCGGATAAGAGAAACTCTTTTATTGATAATATAGCAAATAAAGCTCCTCCATGTCCGTCTCCTGTTTTTACTATTGAACCATCTTTCCTCAAAATAGGAAGACCTTTTTCATCTATTCTCGGTAGTTCTCTTTGTCTTATCAAGAATATGAAATCTTGGGGAATACCAAATGGTTTTGAAGATATGAAATCTTCTATTTCTTTGTGAGTTGCGGAGGATGTGAGAATGCACCACACAGGAATTTTACCAGATTCAAAAGCTCTTGCTAAAATCTCTCCTGCAAACACTTCAAGAAAAGAGAAATTTCCTATCGGTGTTATAGGAAAAAGTCCTTTCGTGTTTTTACCGTTTGTTCTTTGTTCTTCTGGTAGTTCAGAAAAGAATCTTGTCGCTGAACCACCCGCAAGTGTAAGGCAAGCCCATTTCCCATGCTTTAAAGATAAAATACCTTCTTCAATATCAGTTTCAGAAATTCTTTCAACTTCGGGATTGCTAAGATTCTCCAAATTTTTTGTTTCACGGAGATTTCTATTAAAAAATATTTCTCTGTGCAGTTTGAGAAGGTTGAAGTCAATCTCTGATATATCTTTAAAAAATCTTGATAAAATTTCGTTATCATCTTTAAGTTGGAGGAATATTCCATGTAGGTCGTTTGATATTATTTTGTTGAAAACCTCCTTGAAAGCTTTATTTCTTTCTAAAAATTTATAAATAAATTCTGGTATTTTTGGTGTTTCCGTTTCGTTCATGTTATTTCATGTTATTTCATTTCATGTTATTTCAATCCCCTCTTTTTATTGCTGCAATTCCTGTTCTGACTAACTCCTTTATGCCAAAGGGTTTGAGGAGCTGTAAAAATGCAGATGTTTTATCTCTATCTCCTGTTATTTCAATCGTCAGAGATTTCAAAGTTACATCTATTATTTTGCCTCTAAAAATTTCTACAAGTCTTACTATTTCGTCTCTATTTTCTTTCGTCGTTGAAACTTTTACGAGAATCAATTCCCTTTCAACATGAGGGGTATCTGTTATGTTGCTTACCTTTACTACCTCTATTATTTTTCTGAGCTGTTTTTCAATCTGCTCAACAATTCTTTCATCTCCTTTTGTGACTATTGTCATTCTTGAATAGTTCGGGTCCTGAGTTTCTCCAACGCATAGGCTTTCTATATTATAGCCTCTTCCTGCAAAGAGTCCTGCTATCCTTGCGAGAACTCCTGGTTTATTTTCAACTAACAGTGAAAGGACATGCAGTCTTACTTCTGTTTTTCTTTGAGGTCTTTTGGGGAGCATATCTCTGCTCAAACCTTCAAGAGGAGCAAGTGGGGTGGATAATATTCTCTGGTTTTCTTCGTCGTTGTTCCCTTTCTTTTTTTCTTCCTCCTTTTGCTCTTTGTTATTATCGGTTGTTGTATTTTTTTGCATAGATAATAAAAGATAAAAGAATTTTTAACGGATTTTGCTATCTAAAATTTTTTTATTTTTTTATTTCAATCTAAAATTTTTATTTTTATTTCAATTTCGTTAGTGTTTCGCTGTTTGAATTTTATTTTTATTTGCAGATATTCTATGTCATCCTATGTTTGCTTGTATTTCATCTGAATTTTTTTGTGGAGAGTTAAAGTAAAGTGAGCTCAAATTTATATTCTATGTTTTAGCATTTGAAGGAAAATCTTTTCAAGTTCTTCAAAGGTTCTGACGGTAATGTCTGTTTTTTCAAGGTTTCTATGGCTTGTTAAGATTCCTATGGTTTTTGCTCCCGCAGAAAATCCAGCATCTATTCCGTGTTGAGAATCCTCAACAACCCAACACTTTTTAGTTGGGACTCCTATTTTTTCAGCTGCAATAAGATAGCATTCGGGATTTGGCTTGCCGTGCTTTATATCTGAACCAGAGACTATAACATCAAAAAGATTTTTCATTCCTATCTCATCAGATAAGAATTTTATATTTTCTATTGGAGTAGAAGAAACAAGCGCAAGCTTTATATCACTTTTTTTCAAAAATTTTATGAATTTAAGTGAGTTGTGAATTGGTTTTATATTGCCTTTTGCGAGCTCTCTATATATTCTCTCTTTTTCTTCTGCAATTTTTCTTATTTCTTCATCACCTAATCCTGGGATATATTTTTTTATGATTGTGTCGTTTGTCATTCCAAATGTTTTTTTGAAATCTTCCTCACCAAAATTTATACCGAGCTTACTCATAACTTTAATCCAAGATTTCTTATGGAATTCGGATGAATCAACAATCACTCCGTCAAGGTCAAATAAAAAAGCTTCTGTACCTGTAAGATTTTCAAGTGAAAATAAATAGGCTTTTTCATTCGATTCTTTATCTATATCGTAAATATATACTGAGAATTGCTCTTCAAAGTATTTCCTTACATCTTCCACGATATCTTTTTTCGCAGAAATTAGAAGGTTGCCTTTGTCTTGATTTTTTAGCTTATAAATCCATGGAGAATTTAGTTTTCTTGAACATCCAAGTTCCATCGGGCCTATCTCATCTACAACAATTATTTCAAATTCTTCCTGTTCCAATTCTTCATAAAGGATTTTTTCAAAATTTTGAGGGAAGACCGTATATCTGCCAAGCTTGCAAATTTTATTTTCTTCATAATTGTGGTAACCTTTACTTTTTGTTGTAGCGAGAATTTCTCCTTTGCTTGTACTTATACCTTTTACCAAAAAACCTAATCTTTTACCATTTTCTCTTATCTCCGGAGTGAATACTCCACATATTTTGATTTTCAGATGTTTTAACCTTTCAGATAGCTTTTTTATCAGAGTTGACTTACCTGAACCGGGTTTACCTGTTATTATTACACATTTTCTCATAGTGGTAAAAAGGTTTTTTATTTATTGCGAGATTTCGTATGGATCAGACCATTTCCATTTTTCTATAATTAGTTCAGATTCAGCTTTTTTTGATGGAGATATACTAACTGAAATCTTTGCATTTTTCGCGTTAAGGATGGGTTTTTCCGAAACAGCCCTTCCTATTATTATTTTTCTTTCTTTTTCCCCAAGTTCATCCCCTCCTATTCCTTCGGCTACCAAGTTCCCATTTTCGTCAAGGAGGTTATATTTTATAAGTACTTTTGAAGGAATTTCAGTTTTGTTCTCTAATTCTACCGCCCATTCCCACATGTAAGCTTCTTTTGGTACAGTTTTATATAGTATCCTCCATCCGTGTTTTATTATTTCAACAGGTGAAGTTAAACTTTTTTCTTGTCCATTTTCTGCGGAACCTTCTGTGAAACCTTTGTGTATTTCTTCGGTTATCTTCTCTTCGTCAGTTCCTGTTTTTTCTTTCCCCTCTTTTGAGATAAGGGAAAAAATAATATATCCTCCGATTGCAATTGAAGCCAAGACAGAGATTATCAAAACGAATCTTTTCTTTTCCATAATAAAAGACTATATTAAATGTGTATTCGGAAGGAATAAATATTTATCTTCCTTTTCTTTATATTTATTATAGTTTGGTCTAAAAAATTTTTGATAATCTTCGGATAGATTTTTAACAACAGATTTTTAAATTTTTCTTTTTGTGGCTAACCATTTGAGTCATCGGAATTATTGAGTGATAAAGTATTTATTTATTTATTATTCATATATATTTACATACGAGAATGAAGCTGATTTTTTAAGCCTTCGTTCTTGGAGTAATTTGTGTCATCACTTCTTGATTGCTTAAAAGGCATAAACTTTTTAAGTTTTCCTGTTTTTTTCCTCATTATTTTATCAGAAATAAATATTATAGTGAAAATGAAAATCATTATCAATATACATATACCTTCTCTTTTTTCTCTCATTTTTTTAGCCTTTTTGGTGCATACGGGGTTCTCGGATAAAGTCAATGATTCTGCCAGATTATTTATGCTTTCAAATTATATCTCGTCTGACTATGAGAATGCAGTAAT
>AWOA01000064.1 GCA_000494225.1 Candidatus Calescibacterium nevadense OTU 1 | reverse complement strand
GGAATGATAAAAAAACTTTTCTTGATGTTCCAAATCAAACTGCCAAAAAACAACGGGGTCTATTCTCTTCTCACACGAGAAAATAAAAAACCAAAAAAATAAAATGAAAAAGCAACAAAAACATAAAAAAAGAGCGAAATTACAATTACGAAAAAATGACATACAATAAAAAAAATAAAAAATAGAAAATGTTTTAACAAAAACCAAATTTTAAAACAACATCTACATTTTTTGAACGAATATTCAAATTAAAAAATTAGAAAAACAAAACTCAGAAAGTATAAATTAAAATTTTGAATATGGAGGAGAAACTTCCAGTAATATGGAGACCATACGGAGATTACCTGAAAAGCAAAGTTGCAGAGTTCATGCACAAATTCGGAGCGAAAGACATATGGGATCTGAGAAGAAAATCGTGCGAAGATATAGAAAGATTCTGGAAGGAAGTTGAAGGGTTTTTAGGTTTAAAATGGCAAAAAAAATATACAAAAGTTCTTGATACATCTCAGGGAATAGAATGGGCAAAGTGGTTCTACGATGGAAAAATAAACCTCGCAGAAAATTGCCTACGCTGGAATAAAAATTCAAAATCCGTAATATGGGAAAACGAAGAAGGTAAAACAAAGATTTTAACATATGGAGAACTTGGAGAACTTGTAGCAAAAATAGGAGCAGGTCTGAAAAAACTTGGAGTAAAAAAAGGAGACAGAGTTGGATTATTTATGCCCATGACCCCAGAAGCATTAGCATCTTATCTTGCGATAGCCTATATAGGTGCAATAGTTGTTCCGATGTTTTCAGGATATGGCCCAGAAGCCGTAAGAGTTAGGCTACAAGATTCAGAAGCAAAAGTTCTTATTACAGCAGATGGAACAAAAAGAAGAGGAAAATTCGTGAATATGAAGGAAGTAGCGGATGAAGCTGCAAAAGATATTTGNGAGCACAAAATAGTTTTCAAATACACAGACGAAAAAATCCCCAAATCAAAAGGAGATATATACGCAGAAGAAATACTAAACGAAAAAGGAGTAGAACCAGAAGAAACAGAAGCAGAACATCCATTTATGATAATTTATACATCAGGAACAACAGGAAAACCAAAAGGAGCTGTCCATGTTCATGGAGGATTCCTCGTGAAAATAGCCGAAGAAGGAGCTTTCCAGATGGATATGAAACCAGGAGAAATTCTATTCTGGATAACAGATATAGGTTGGATAATGGGACCATGGGAATTTGNTGGAGCACTTGCAAATGGAGCAGCAGTATTTTTATACGATGGAGCTCCGGATTTCCCTCAACCCTCAAGAGTATTTGACATGATTTCACAACACAAAATAACAGCACTTGGACTCTCACCAACATTCGTCAGGTCTTTGATGAAGTTCAAAGAAGAGGAAGTTCTCAAAAGTCCATTAGACTCCCTTAGATTTGTAGGCTCAACAGGAGAACCGATGAACTATGCTCCATATATGTGGGTATTTGAGAAAGTAGGAAAAAGAAAAATACCTATCATAAATCTTTCAGGCGGAACAGAGGTTGCAGCTTGCTTTCTCTCACCTCATCCAATAGATGAGATAAAACCCATGAGCCTTGTTGGACCTGCTCTTGGGATGGATATAGACATTTTTGATGAAGACGGAAAACCCGTCGAAAGAGGGAAAGTAGGAGAACTTGTATGTAAAAAACCATGGCCCGGAATGACAAGAGGACTTTGGAAATCTCCCGAAAGATATAAGGAAGCTTATTGGTCAAGATTTGATGGAGTGTGGTTTCACGGAGATTTTGCCTCCCAAGACGAAGACGGATTTTGGTTCCTTCATGGAAGAAGCGACGATACTTTGAAAATAGCGGGAAAAAGAGTTGGACCTGCTGAGATAGAAACTGTTGTTCTTGAAACAGGAAAAGTTTTGGAGTGTGCAGCAATTGGGGTCCCAGATGAAATAAAAGGAGAGGTACCCGTTGTTTTTGCTGTGCTAAAACCAGGAATTGAGCCATCTGAAGAGATAAAAGAAGAAATCAAAAGAGCAGTAGCAGAAAATTTAGGGAAACCAATAACACCAAAGGATGTAAAATTTGTCAGCACATTGCCAAAAACGAGAAACGCAAAAATAATGAGAAGGCTCATAAGAAATAAGTTTTTAGGGAAACCTTTGGGAGATATTTCATCTTTGGAAAACCCACAGGCTCTTGATGAAATTGAAAAAGCAAGATAGATTCACCTCAAACCGTTCTGCTGTGGATTCTGTCTATTATAACCCCACCATATTGTNCCAGATGCTGTTCCATCTCCAAATTCAAATACATGCACACAACCTGCTCTATCTCCAAATACCAAGTTTTGTCTCCCATCTCTGTCCACATCTATCACACTAATACCTCCTCGTGCACCCGAACCTGAAAAATAATATCTACCCACAAAACTCAAATTCCCGTCATACCTATAAAAATATAGTGTTCCATCATGGGTTATAGTGGCCACTTCACCTACCCCATCCAAATCAAAATCCGCTACGACCGGGTGGCTTGCAATCACACCTCCAAACGGGCCCCTTGCCCATTTCACTTGATATGATGTCCCATTCCACTCAATACTTATAAGATATGAATTACCAGTATTAACACAATCTGTTGCCACAACATATATCTCATCTCTACCATTACTATTTGCATCTCCCAAAGATATCCTAAAACATACTGCTGAACCTACGTAACTTGTAAGATCAACTGAACCTTCCGAAGCCCCATCTAACCACCCCCTTATATACACTTTACCATCCCTTCCTCCAAATACTACTTCTTTTTCTCCATCCCCATCAACATCCCCTATTGCAGGCGTATCTAATCCATAACCTGACACTATATTCACAACAGTTGTTGAATACGATGAATAATCAAATATGTAAAGGTTTCCACTTAAACCTGTAATATATATACTGTTTTTATACCACACAGCGTATGAGTTATTATCTGAATCTGATGTTAAATCAAACCTTCTCAAAACATACAAGCTCGAACCATCCCAATCTAAAACATACACCCTATTACATCTCTTCGCCACCGCTATTATCTCATACTGGGGATCACCATCCACATTTGCCAATGTCACTGCTCTAACCACAGCATTTGTGCAAGGAGGAGATACATCTGTTCTCAGAGAAATTTGAGCTTTATATCCTGTTCCCCCAAAAACCATCACTCTTCCATCATCTACTCCTATCACTATTTCATTACTACCATCCCCATCAATATCACCTGTTGCAGGCATACTCCAAACGCCACGACCTATACTATAACTCCATATAATTTCTCCTGCTGTTGAACCTGACGCGCTTATAAGATATGCCGTTGTACCCGTATAATTAGTACCTGTATTATTCACTGCAAATATCTCCCCACCCGCATAATCCCCCATTATATCACCTGCTATAACCGAAAACATTACGCTCCCAGGAGCTGGGGATGATGGGCAATATCTTGCCTCCTCGTATGCCAAAGCTCTGTTCGTAGTGTATAAACTACCCACTGCTCTTTTTCCTCTCATCTGATATGATACCCACCATCCACCACCAGTTGCCTCTCCTCCTCCTGCTATTATATGCAACCTACCAGCACTATCCCCTATAACTACATCTCCTCCCCCTATTTCCAACGGACTTTCCGATGTCCCACCTACGAGCGAATATGAACACACTGAACTACCATCTGTTATCTTCCTACCCTCTATATTTCCTCCGACTCCTAAAAATACCATATCTCCTACTATCACTGGCGAACCTCTTATCCCTCCTCCAAGCGTCTGACTCCAAATCTCCACCAAATTCATATTGCTATCTAACCTGAACGCTTTCACAACTCCTGTGTCTGATCCTACCACTACCGTCACCTCTGCTCCCCACTGATATACTACCGGACTTACCACTATGCTACCTCCTACAAATGCAGATTTCACATAAAAGTTAGAACCAACTCTTGTGACCATATATAGATAACCATTTGAACCACCTACATATATCTCTCCTTTCGGACCAATTGCCACTCCTGAATTTATCCCTGTCCCCAAATTCACACTTCCCTCTTGTGCTAAATTCATATTATAGACGAAAATAACTCCGTTTTGGCGGGGAACATATACTTTACCTCGCGCCTCATCTATCGCTGGGACTGTGACAGATGAACCTAAGAACTGAGATGCTAATACGTCTAAACCAGTATCTAACTTATAAATATAACCAGTGGATGTCGTCGCAAATATTTCCCCCTCCGAGCTTATTGCACATCCTTCAACCGAGCCTGGACCTAAATTCATTCTTTTTAAGATCATACCATTCACCTTACTTACAGTATAAACCCATCCCCCAGTAGTGCCTAAGAATATCCTATCTTGCGATACAGAGCAAATATTTGATGAAACTGAACCGGAATCAGGCGGTAAATTTAACCTCCATCTAATGTTTCCATTTTTCCATATCCCTGATACCCTGTTTGAGAAAGAAAGATATATAGTATTTCCACCATCTAATGGGGCCTCAGATATAGGAAGTCCCTCACCGGCATCTACAAATCTCAAAGATGAACAAGCTGATATCCGGTACGATATACAAACTATCTCAGATGGATCAGAATAATTTGTCCCTTTCAATGCTATTACAAAATAACAATATCTTTTGGAGGATGAGATAGAATGAAAGAAACTTGAAGTATTTTGAGGGAGGGATGCAAGGGTTACCCAACCACTAACCCCGTCAAATGATGTATAATAAATTCGGAAACTTGTTTCCTGTGTAGCATTATCCTGCCATGTTAATCTTACTCCTCCTCCCTCAACAAAAATATTGAGAGGAGATGGAACACCCATTGCAAGTTTACATAATTCATTCGAATATCCTATGGAGTATGACCCCAACTCTGAACCTGTTCCTGAACCTACCCATCCATTTGTTATTCTTATACAATAAACATCTTCCGATGGGAATTGCTTTTGATAATACTCTTTCCCCAAAACTGACTCTTTGGTATAAGTTGATGAACCGTAAAGTTTCCATTCAAAGTTCTGCTCTAGTTCATATGAAGAATTATCTTTCCAGAAAAATCTTATTGTTCTCACATTAGGAGTTCCTTCGCCATACAAAGATGAAGGAGCTTTTAAACCTATCACACACTTTGTTGTATTATCTGCCCAAGATGATAAACTCAAAGCTCCCGTCATAGGATTTCTCTTGAAGCTCGCGACTCTAAAACACCATCTCACATCCGCAGCAAGTGTATAAACCCTCGTAAGCTGTCCTGTATATGTAGTAGAATTAGATACCCAGGTATCCCTTGNCCAAGTTGAACCATTTGTTGTTCTCTCTATAACAAATCCATCCTCGTTGACAGAGTTATCTATAAAAGTTATAAAGTATCGCGAATTAGTTCCCATCCCCTCTGTGCTATAAGCAGTTACCTGTAAATTGTAGGGAGGATCCGGGGCTCTGACTGCGCAACCTGTTACGGTTTCAGGAGAACATCCATCCTCATTGCAAGCAGAAAGTTTAAAACACAAAACTTCTCCTGGCTGCATACCTGAATGTTCATGATATGTTGTATTTTCAGGAAATGGAGAATGCGGAATATCCTCTACAAATGATTCATAAGGAGATGGAGCTGAAACAAGACGATAATATGATTCACCAGAAACATCGTTCCATCTAATACGCGCCACGTCTGGCTCAACAAATGTAACATTAAAACTTCTTGGAGTATCTGGAGCTCCGCTAACCCTTATAGCAATATCATCTACCTCATCAAATCTTCCTGTGGGACAAAACGAAGGGGTAGAGCTGGAGAGAGAGGCTCTTATAACATACCATAACCCCCCTGAAGAAGGAGTAAAAGAAAATGTTTTATTTTCAACTTGATTCGTACCCACGCAACCACTAGAACCGACACGAACCCACGAAATCGGTGAGGTCCCACTTGAGACATATAAGTGTATATAGTCTGCTGTTGAACTGCAAAAAACCCTAACCGTAACAGATATAGGATATCCTGAACTGAAACTTGATACTGGTGTACTAAGTATTATCTTCTCTATTGACCTTGATGAATACCAGTCTCCACCTTCACCATCAAGACAAGGAGATGAATACCATGCGTTAGGTGTATTTTGCTCCGCTCTTGAGGGGAGATTATCCCTTGATATAACAAACTGACAAGTTGAGCAGTTATTAACATTTTCGGGACATACTGGAACTTTCCATATTGGGTTATATTGTGCACACACTGTATTTGGAGAAGGAACAGTTGAACAGTCCCAAACGAAAGAAGAACATCCGTTTGTGTTGCACGCCCTCAACGCATAGCATCTGTGAGTCCCCTCCGGTATGAGACTATCAACATACCAGCTTGTGTTTGCAGGAAGTGTAGATGCAGAATGAATTATCCACTCTGAATAATCTGGGTCAAAAGTATCTGTCCATCTTAACTCATAGTATGTTTCACTTTGAGTATCAATCCAGGAAAGAGTTATTGAATTTGGCAAAAGACCCTCTGCATCAAAATTTAAAGGAGCCTGAGGGACTCCTACCACAAAGACAAGATCATCCGTATCTGCTGATGGGCCGGAAGCGCAAGTTTGTGTTGGAGAGAAACCATCAAATTGCACCATAGCTCTTATTGCATGATTACCCGGGTTGCTGTCAAGATTTAAAAATGTTTTGAAAAGCTGTTTCCCAGCAGTTGTACAAGCAGCAGAAGTCAAAACCCTTTGCCAAGATGGTAAATTAGCATCTGAAGTATAAAGCAATGCAAGGTAAATTCTGGAATAATGAATTGAGGCAGAAGAAGGACAGTTAATCAATATATTAACTTCTGCTGTTGAACCTGGCGAAAAAGTTCCTTCATTGCTATTACTTTTTACATCGAGCCTATCTATCCAGACGTTATATGTTCCACTTCGATCCGAACAGGAAGAAGTAGTTGCGAGAGTATTAGAATAATTAGGTTCACTCGTATATCTTCCCACAATTAGATTGCATGTTGAGCATTCTCCTACGCCGGCTCGGCACTTTGGGGTTCTATAAGCTGGATCTCCATCATCCGTTGCATTATCAAACACTGCGCAAGGGGGCAAGTTTGACGGCGACGAGGGCTTGACAAGAAAAACTAAATCGTCTGCATCACGATAATTGTAGTTTGGACATACATTGCCGACAACGGCCGAGCATCCCTGACACCTGAAAATAACTCCCCTTACTGCATGAAAACCTTCAACATTATCAAGTCTAAAAGTATAATCAATTACATTCCATGTTCTTTGACCCAAAGGAGAAGTAGGACACAAAATTGTAGTAAGATATCTCCAATTTGCACTCTGATAAGGAGTAAAAGTAATTCCACTTGCGTATGCTAAAACTATCTGAGTTCCAGCAGTACAAGAAACTAACATAGAAACTTCAACAGATTGGCCACCTTCAAATTTGCCGGAAGGCGATAAGCTCCTTATATTTATCCTCCTTATTTGTTCATCTAAAAGATTAGGGTCATCGTGGTTTGTATCAGCGCACCCAGAGAACAGAGTATTTGGCTGATTAGGCTCATTCCCTCCGTTCGGACACTGGAAAAACTCTGTCGGACTTTCTGCGGTATCATTTACATTATCCCTACAAGGAACTAGTTCACAAGTTCCACACCAACCATCACCATAGCACACAGGCGCTCCAAAATCTGGATTATAAACTCCACAAGTGAAACTTGAAGGTGGGTTCTGCACAGTAAATACAAGGTCATCATGATCATAAACTGACGATGAAGTATAACAGGGTAAGTCTCGCCAGGAACCTGAGTTTTGAATTCTTGCTCTTATTGCCATCTTACGTGAAACATTTGGCAAAGTTAATATAAAATGAGCAAATTCATTGTAACCGAGACTATACCATACACATATACTTGAAACAAGCCCGGGGAAACTTCCTGTATTTATAAAACTACCGCTTATTCCGCACTTACATGAACCTACATATTGCCAGTTTGGTGAATCAGCATCATCAGCAAAAAATATATCGATAAAGTCAGCATAGTTATTGCACCATGCCCTTACAGTAACTTTGATATTTTGTCCAGGTTCAATAAAACCACTTTGTGAGAGAGATTCTACCTCAATTGTTCTTATTCTTTTTTTATAGCTGTTTATGCTGCTATTAGATGATGATGTTCCTGCTTGATCTGGACAAGAGTTAAAAATTGAGTTAGGTTGATAAGGCTCTGGAATTGCGGATGAATCACCTACTCCATCAAGGCAAGTAGAGCAACCATCAACATTTTGAGGACATACTGGGGCAGAATATGAAGAATCACGAACAGCACACCATATTGATTTTGGACTCATAACCCCTTTCCTTTCAAAAAAATACCCAAATTCTTCTGATTCATTTTTTTCTCTTTTTGAGCAGGAAAAAACAAAAGAAATCTGTACAGTAGATAAAATCAGAGCAACAAAAACAAAGTTTAATTTTACTTTCTTTTTCATAGTCATCTTCATAGCCATATCTTTCTTTTTTTTGTTTTTTCTATTTTCCCCGTTTTTACTACCCCATGTCTTTACCCCGCCTGATTTCACCAAGAGAAAACTTCCGCCTCGAAGAAATATCTATATTTAATTTAACAATCTTTGTAAAAGTTTTGTTATTTTGTTTGAAGTGTTTTTATTTTGTTCAAAGAAAAGAAAGAAATTGCTTTCTTGAAAAGGAAAGAAAGCACAAAAAAATTATTCTCTGAAAAGTTCTGATTGTTTCTTATATCTCAGATAATATAGCTTCGCTCTTCTTACGGGAATTTTCCTTAAAATTTCAATTTTTTCTATGTATGGAGAATAATATGGAAAAATTCTCTCAACTCCGACTCCACCTACAATATTCCTCACGGTAAAAGTTTTACCTGTTCCCCTTCCTCTTACCGATATAACAACTCCATCAAAGTGAGAAAGTCTTTCTTTGTCTTTTTCCTTCACTTTTGTCCATACCCTGACAACATATCCAGGTCTTATTTCTGGCAAATCAGTTCTCAAGAATTTTTTCTCCAACTCAAAAATATATTTTTGATCTTTCACAGACATAATAAGATAAGAAAGATAAACTATAAATGAAAAATTTGCTTTTTTCAAAAAATTTACCTTGTGAGAACTTCTGGGAACTCACCGACAGCAAAGAAAAGTTCATATTCCCCTTTTGTATTTCTCATATATGACATACCAACAAGTCCTAAAATTGGTAAAGAATCTCCAAAAAGATGTAATCCAACTATACCCCGAGATATAGTATTAACTATATTCCATCTCTTTTGAGCACCAGAATTATTAAGAACAGCTAACTTTATAATTGTTCTCAGAGAGTCGGGATATATAATTGCAGGATATCTTTTTCCTTGTATAAAAAAGTGGGCTATACTCACTCTTGAACCTATAAAGACATTATCTACGGTTTCTCTTTCCCAATTTCCTGCTTTAAATTCAGCGAACTCCAAAGTAGATTTTGTAGAGTTAGAATACGCGACAAAAGGCTCGTAAAACTCATCATATCCAACGGCACAGAATCGCCCATCATCATCTGGGGAAGTATCTATTCTAATATAGTTTATATAAAATTTCATGTTCAGATCAAACTCTTTTCCCGGACCTATGACCGCCTCCGAAAGAACTACAGTTTGATTACCTCTAAATCCCCAGAATTCTCGAGAAACTTCTTTTCTACCACCGGGAGCTACTGCATAAATATTTGTATCAAGTTTTGACTCATTAGAAGGATATTTTAAAGATGCCTCATACCCCAAGACTCCTCTTGAAAGTTGTATTTCTTCATTATAAACTCTCTCCCAACCGACAACAAATATATTCCAATCTATATCACCTTTCTTTTTAAAAGCATACTTTGGATTACCATTTTCTGAATCGTAATATACAACATGAATTTTTCCCGATTGATCTATTTTCATATTAACGCACTCTGAAATAGCTCCTCCAGAAGGTACTCTTGCCCTTTCTCCAATTGCAGGATCAATTTGCTCGCACGCCAAAGTGTTATTTTGTACATCAACAGCTAAATAATAAAGTCTTTTATCATAACCGATATATGCTATATGAATTATATCTTCCTGGTCTATTGCAGCATCAAGTATTTCAGCTTTCTGTTCAAAGAGACAGCTTATATTGACAGGATTCACAATCCACTTATTATCTTCAACTCTGAAAGCATGATAGATTTTAAAGACTTGGTTGCCATCTTCTATATGTCTTATATATATTACATGAGGGATGTCTTTTGAATCAACAACAACTCTCGGATAAAGCCCAAAGTTATCGTTCTCCCCTGCCTCGTCTATTACTTCTATTGTCGTAAATCCACTTTTTATGCTTGGAGCATAAGCCCAAAGTATAGTTCTCTTTGGCACCTGATAGTACACAAGATGAATTCCACCATTTTTATCTTGTGTGAAGTTATTGAACAAACCACTATCTTGTCCCGCAACAAAATATTCACCCGGCACAACATTTATCAAATTTTCCCCATAATCTCCTGTAAATCTACCGCAGGATATAATAAAAATAAAAAGCAAAGTAAAAATAAGTTTTTTTTCTCTGATAATTCTAACTATGTACTCCATATTTTTCTCCATCATTTCAACTTCCAAAATTATCAGATCATAATGCCTCCTGCAACCATCTAAAATTATAATTTCTCTCCTTTAAATCTAAAAATTTTGCTAAAATTCCACCTTAAACCTATCAATTATCACTATATATTATTTCAGTTGTTAAAATCATTTCAATTCATATGCTCACAAATACATTTTTCAAACTCATTTAAAGTAGCGATGAGAAAAATCAAACTCTCAAACTAATGAGAAATTTTTCTTCTGTTATAGATTCTCCTACATATATTACAAGAGAATTCGTGAAGGTTTTATAACTCCGCAAACATACACAATAAAAAAAGGAAAGAAATTTGCAAAACTCAATTCTCAATGTAAATTATGTAGTTGAGAAAGCAAGAAGCTCTCAGAGCTATAAATCAAGAGGACAGAACCCAAAAAAAAGCTTATTTTTGGATAACAGGAAGGTTATGTCCTGATGGTTTTACGACGCAACCATAATATGTTTGCAACAATAAATCATAATGTAATAGGGACATAAATCAAACTAAACTTGATTTTGTCAGGGGTAATAGTTGGGAACAAAACTGCAACAAAAGACTTATCACTTGTAATTAAAGCCTTCGGAGAAAGCCCTGTCGAAGCCTCTGTTGATTTTTTTGCAACGAACCACGTATTTTGTAATCGCACGGCAACCTTCATATCTTGCTCAAAAGGAGCAAAGTATATAACAATAGGATAACCATCATCGGTGACAGCAATTGCGGTTCCGCCTGTTCCCTGTGTATAAATTCCTCCACCGCCTCCCTCAATAATACTTGTTCTTATATTGAAAGACTTTGGTTCAATAAATCCGTATTCAGCAGCTAAAAGCGGTGGTGTTGCGTTAAAACCTGCAAAATGTACCCTTCCCTCTTTATCTGCCGCACAAGATGGGAACCGTATTGATTTCCCAATAGATACAAATTTGAATTTAGGCATCCCCTTATACTTCATTATTACCCTAAAAGGGAAAAACGGAATATTTACATCTGTAAGGTCAAAGAAAACTACCGTAGGAGATACTACTATTGCCTTTATTGGCTGAGTCGAGCCATCTTGGAAGGATAAATTCGCTTCAATTATCTTACCTTGATCCTTCACTGGAATTTCAAGATTGTAATAAATACCTCTTGCCGATGCTGGCAAACATTCTTGCCCGGCATTAAACCCGAGAACAGAAATTTCATTTTGAGAATTTACAGTCAAAGACACCTGATATATATTTTCATCTGACTTTTGATTCTCTTCGGACTTTATATACTGATTTATATCATCTTGGAAAAGTTCTATCCAAAATGAGTAATCTAAAATAGGATCGTAAGATATAAAGCCTGTCATATCTTGCACACCTCTTTGGAAGTTTATAAGTTGAATTGAAAATCCAGCTGGTGATGGAGTTCTTGCCCTTTCCATAGGATTACACCTTCGATCAAGCTTATTTTTAAGTCTTACCTCTCCCTGCCCAAAGTAGTGAATGTTACCTAAGAAAATTACATTTACTTTTTGTTCGTTTTCGGGTTCTTCCGGTTCATCTTGCCCACAAAATGGAGTATCTTCTTCTTGCGCTGGTGAAAAAGCTACCAAAGATAAAGCCCCTTCATTATTATCTAAAAATACAGCTAATATTTTTCCAGATACGGGAGAAAACAAAGCTTTTACAAATTTGAACTCCTGTTCTTGAGATCTCATAACGATTCGGCAACGCCATATTCCCAGAGAATCTAAAAAAGCCTCCTTTATAAATCTCATACGAGGAATCTTATCTTTCCTTGAAGAAGAGAGATATACTATGTGTACCCTATCGTTTACAAAAAATATATTGGGAGATTTTCCTGCAATATAACCAAAATCTCCTTCGGGAGGATCTACTTTGTTTTCTTTCCATTCCCCCCCATCATCTATGGTGTAGTATAAAAGCCTACCTGAAAGTTCGTCAAATATACTAATATAAGGAACATCTTCGTTATCCAAAGTAAAATCCCATTGAACACCTTCCGGTACTGACTGAGGTAAATTTAACCTTGTGATCTCTGATTCTTTCGGGAAAATTTTCATTTGTTCCTCTACAATTATGCTTCCTTTCCACGCTCTTCCACAGCCAAAAAAAACAAAAGAAACAAAAATAAAAATAATAAAGATAAAATAATTTACGATTGATGATTTAAAACATTTACAACATCCAAACATATCAGATAATCCTTCTTCAATTAATTCTTTAATTAGCTGAGCATATAAATTTATAAAAATTACCTTTTTCTTAATTAAAAAAAATTTAATCATAAATGAGAAGATTTTATACACTTTCAGAAAGCAAGTTATTCAGAAATATCAATTTGCTTTATCTCTTCAAAAATCCTGCTTCTACCATGCCACGAAAATACACCTACAAGAGGTAGATCACCCTGAATATCTATGACAACAAAGTTTTTCTTTTCAATAAGTCCAATCTGAGGAGTATCAAAAGAGACAAAAGGAACCCATGTTCCTGAATTAGCATATATTTTATCCCTATACTTCCATACAAGAGCTTTATGAGTATGCCCCATGACAGCAACCTTTATATCTTGTCTTCTCAAAAGTATTTTTGCAGACCTATCCACTATTTTATGTCCCATAGCATCCATAACAAGATTTAATGGTACATAAAAAGACCTTCTCCTTATAGGATCATAAAACTTTCTATTTTTTAGAACAAATTTGATTGTCCTGAAAAGAGCGAGAAGTGAAATTTTTGTATCAAAAATAAGCCCCCATCTTATAGCTTTACCAAGAGGTCTCCATCTATCAAGGTACGGTTTTGTGAAAGAAAAAGAATCTATTACTTCCACTACAAACTTAGTTCCCCACGGCATGTTCAAATATTCTTCTCCTTTTTCATCTCTAAACCAAATATTTACAAGATCAGTTCTATTTATAGCCTCGTATCTGTTTCCATGCTCTATCCAAACACCGGCTTCAAAATATTCTTTCCTTATGAATTTCAAATTTAAATGAGTTTTCTCCATAAGATAGAACTGAATTTCAGGAGACGCTATCGGGTGGTCGTGATTGCCGATGGTGTAAATGACTTTTCCACCCTCGTATATGAAATCTCGCAGCGCTTCAAAAAACACCCTGTGATTTTCTGTGCAGTAATTCAAAAAATCAAAAACGTCTTTTTTGTACACCTTGCCATCTCTGTGAGTAGATTTTATTACATCTAGTATATCCCCATTTAAAATTAGTTCAAATTCAGCTCCCATATTTTGTGAATCTCTGACTACCCACTTCAAGAAATCTGAGAAATCCTCGTCATACACGAAATCTTCTCTATAATTTATTTGACCATCAACTACTTTACCCTTACCTATATGCAAATCACTAACAACTATTTTTCTTTTTTTCGGCATCAAATTAAATTATGCGAATTGAAAGGGAACAGAACGAAATTTTTCAAATAAGCATTATATTTTTGATGTCAAATTAATTTGAAATTAAAAAGCCAACTTTACAAGAACTTATGAGAACAACTCAGACAGATAATTTAGATAAACAAGCAGATAAAAATCAAGTTAAATTCACTGAGAAACCAGAAATTAGAAAGCCAGAAACAATAATTAAACCACCAAATAAGTTTCTCGGTGTATTTGATTTAAATGAACTAATACGGAGGATAGATCTGCTTTTAGCATTCGCAGAAAGAGATATAAAAGTAAGATACAGAAGAACTCTGATAGGAATAGGGTGGGCAATTGTGCAACCTCTATTCCAAATGATAGTTTTCTCCATCATTTTTGGCAAGTTTGCAAAGATGGAAACGGGACAAATTCCATATCCAGTTTATATATATTCTGCTTTGGTTCCATGGCAGTTTTTCTCAAGGTCGCTCACGGAAGCAAGTATGTCAGTAGTGGGAAATGCAGGCGTTATATCTAAAATTTATTTCCCGCGCGTTATTTTACCTCTGAGCGTAATCTTATCTGCTGGGTTTGATTTTCTATTTGTTTTTTCGGTCCTTATTGTTCTTATGATAATATATGGCATTTTTCCCTCTTTGAACATACTGCTTTTTCCTTTATTTTTGATACTTCAAATCATGTGCGCACTCGGAGTAGCTTTATGGCTCGCTCCAATAAATGTAAAATACAGAGATGTAAAATATACACTCCAATTTATAAATCAATTATGGTTCTTCGCAACCCCGATTGTTTATTCTCCATATATAATCCCAGAAAAATGGAGAATAATACAGTTTATTAACCCGATGACAGGAGTGGTTGAAGGATACAGATGGTCTCTTATCGGAGCCCCACCACCAGATATATCACACCTTATAATATCAATATCTGTTATTCTTTTTCTTTTCATAACAGGTTTTGTATATTTTCACAGAAAAGAAAAAGATTTCGCAGATATAATATAAAAATTTAACCCCGAGTAAAATTTAATTTTCTACCACAAGGTAGACTTTTGACATGGGAGGTAAATTAATATGCCCCAACAAAAAAAAGAAGAAAAAACAATAAAACAAAGGGTAATTGATTTCATTTCTCATGTCCCTACAAAGTATCCATACATAGTAATACCAGTAGTTCTGATACTTACCATTATCTCACTTTGGTCGATGAGAAATCTTCAAATAAAGCTCTCGTTCTTTGATGAACTTCCCCCAGACCATCCACAAGTCAAAAGGTTCAAATACGTGGCAGAAAACTACGGAGGAACAGATTTTATATTTATTGCGATTGAAGGAGAAAATCTATCTGAAATGAAGATGTGCGCAAAAAAAATAGAAGATGAACTCAAAAAAATGCCAGAGATAAAAAGCGTGAGAGGTAAGATTGATGTTGATTTTTTCAAAAAACACGCTCTATTTTATCTTGAAGAAAAAAGATTAAGCGAACTTGTGGATCTTATGAGAAGAAGAAAAGACGAAATTGCGCAACTTTTTTTAAATTTAGAGTTCCCAGAATTTATAAGTGCTTGGTCAGACATTATATCAAAAGAAATCCTTGAAAGAGAAAATCTGAACGAAGACGAAACAGATGAATTCGTCAAGTCAATATCAAATATAAGAAATTGGGTAGCTGAAATTTCAAAATCAATCTTGNAAGGGGAAGTAGATAAAGAAAAATATAAATCATCATTTGAGAAAGCTTTTCTGATGATGGGCGATACCACACGAGAAGATTACTCAATAAATCAAGATTATCTCATAAGCCAAGATATGAGCACAATTTTAATTTCAGCATTCCCAACAAAACCCGCTGACGACTACGGTTTCAACAAAATAATATACAACAAGATAATGAATATGAAAGAAAGAGTATCGGAGGGGCCTTGTAAAAACACTAAACTTCACATAGGAGGAAATTATATTGCTCTTGAAGAACAAAGAAGAATAGCTCTAAAAGACATGCAAAGAACAGGAACAATCAGCTTACTATCCTCATTAATAATCTTCTTTATTACCTTCAGAGGATTCATAGGGGCAGCAATGATGGGAACATTTCTTATCACTGGTGTAATTTTAGCCTTTGGATTTCTCATGATATCTTACGGATATGTCACATTAATTTCTGCTCTTTTCGGCTCAATTCTCATAGGAATGGGAATAGATTATGGGGTCTATGCTTTTTCTCATTGGAAAGAACAATTAAATGAAGGGAAAGATAGAATTTCAGCCATAAAATTTGGCATATTAAAACTTATATCACCTACTCTTCAATCTGCTATAACCACATCGGTCGGTTTCTTATGCGTTTATATATCTCAAATAAAAGGAGCAAAAATTCTTTCAGTGGTATCTGCTGCTGGAATTTTAATTTACCTAATTCTCTCGTGGTTTTTCATGCCATCAATAATAAGATATACATCAAAATATCTTTTAGGAATAAAAGCTTCTGAGTTCATAGAAAGGATATTTGAAAAGATAGCAGATTTCGTCTCCCGTAACGGCAAACCAATATTAATAATTTCAGTGCCGTTAATATTATTAGTCATAGCCTACGAAATAAGAAATATCGGATTTGAGTATAACCTGAGAAAAATTTTACCTGAGCTTGAAGCAATAAAGGCAGAAGATTTCTTTGTGGAAAAATTTGGAAGGTCAAAAGACTACACAGTTATGCTCGCAAAAGATCTTGAAGAACTCAAAGAAAAAATTCAAAAAATAAAAAGTTCAGAAACCTTCGGAAAAGTTGAATCTATAATGATATTCTACCCGGAAGATATAAATAAAAAATTAGATTATGTAAAAGAAGTAGATAAAATAGTGTCAGACATTTACCCCAGAACAATTCCAACTGATGGAATATTCAAGACAACATATATAAAGTCATCTTTTGAAAAAAATGCAAGATGTAGCAGAAGCTATGATACAACTTGCGGTCTTATCCGGAACATTTGAAGGAGAAGACGAGGCAAGAAAACTCAAAGAAGATATACAAAAACTCGTAGAAGAATTAGATAAAATTGGGGATAAAATAGACATATCCTCTTTGCAAAAAATAAATGCTGATGTAGCAATTGAGTTTCTGAATGACCTAAAAAAAGCGGCAAAAAGCAGAGGATTTGATGTAAAAGATCTACCAGAAGACATAAAAAAACAATTTATAGGAACAGATAACTCTTTTATCATATTTGCATATCCCAAAAGACCAGTATGGGAAGATGAAATATTTATGAAAAAAAATTTAGAAGAAGCCCAAAAGATAGATAAAGACTCATTCGGAGTATCCGCTCTGTTTATTTCTGTAACAGACAGGGCTAAAAAAGATATGGGTAGAGCGTTAATTTTAGCATTTATTTTAACTACAATTATAGTATATATAGGATTCAGAAAACCTATACTTGTTATATTTGTTCTTACACCAGTTATAACCGCTGTTTTATTTGCGGCTTCTTTTTCTTCTTTACTCGGAATAAAACTCCACTATATAAACATGGGAACATTTGCAATAATTGTAGGAGTTTCAATTGATTATGGAATCCACATAACTCATAGATTAATACACGAAAAAGACATAAAAAGAGCAATATCAGGAATAGGAAATGCAATTTTGGTAGCAGGACTTACAACAGTAGCAGGGTTCGGCTCACTTCTTTTAGCGAACTTTCCAGGTCTCAGGCACTTTGGTCTAATGATAGCAACAGGAATACTAATAGCTATGATAACAGCAGTTTTTATTCTGCCCTCTATATTCTCAATCTTCAAAGATAAAATCTCAAAGTACATAACACCAAGTTAAAATTTCGAGTATAAACCAGAAAGAAAAAAAATAATAGAGGAGGTGATTTATGCATGTTAGACGGAATAAAAGTTTTAGATTTTACAAGACTTCTCCCGGGACCACTTGCAACATATATTTTAGCTCATCTTGGAGCGGAAATAATAAAAGTTGAAGATACTCAAACAGGAGATATGACAAGATATATACCACCTATAACGGATGGAAAAGGTGCTGTTTTCTCTTTTCTTAACGCGGGAAAGAAATCTTTATCTTTGGATCTGAAAACAAAAGAGGGCAAAGCCGTAATAGAAAGAATAATACCAAAGGTAGATGTCATAGTAGAAGGGTTTCGCCCACAAATTATGAGAAAACTTGGACTTGATTTTGAAAGCGTAAAAAAAATAAATCCAAAAATAATATACTGCTCAATCTCAGGATATGGACAAACAGGTCCTCTATCTTATAAATCAGGACACGATTTGAACTACATATCTTTTTCCGGGATTCAGAGAATGTTTATATCTGACGAGAAAGGAATAGCAGTCTTACCACAAATCCAGATAGCAGATATATCTGGGGCGCTCCTTGCTTGCATAGGAATTCTTGACGCATTAGTTGAAAGAGAAAGAAAAAAAGAAAATTTTGCAGGAAAATTTATTGACATAAGCATGGTTGAAAGCTCACTTATTTTTGCTGTTGAAAGTTTGAGTAAGTTTTTGGGAACAGGAGAAGAGCCAAAACCATTCGGAGAAATCCTCACAGGTGGAGCAACCTGCTACATGATATACAAAACAAAAGATGGAAAATGGCTAAGTGTGGGNGCACTTGAACCTAAATTCTGGCAAAACTTCATAAAAGCTCTGGGACTTGAAGAGCAAATATTACCATCTGATGCCCTAACTCCGCCAGATGACTCAAATCCAGCATACAAGAAAATTAAAGAAAAAATAATGTCCATGACATCAGAAGAAATTGAAAAAATTTTCAGCAATTTTGATATACCATACGAGTTCGTTCAAGGATACAAAGAAATGAAAGAACATGAACAAATAAAAAGCCGAAAAATATTCTACAGAGTAAAAGATACAGAACTCTTAAAACTCCCATTTATGGTTGAAGTGAAAACTCCAGCTCCTGAACTCGGAGAGCATACAAGAGAAATCCTCAACGAATTTGGATTTGAATACAAAGAAATTTTAGAACTTGAAGAAAAAAGTGTAATAAGAACAATAAAAAAGTAAGAAAAATTAAGATATAATAATAAATACCACAATACAATATGCCTCTTGAGTTTCAAATCCCAGGAATAAAGGTTGCAAATTATACTGATAAAGAAAACATAACCGGTGCGACAATTTTTATTTTTGAAGAACCGCTTTTGGGATCTGCCGACAAAAGAGGTGGAGCCCAAACCACAAGACAATTTGACTCTCTTTTATATCCTCACATCACGCTCGGAGTAGATGCAATTGTGCTGAGCGGAGGAAGTGCTTTCGGACTCGGAGCCACAAACGGAGTAGTTCAGTTTCTGAAAGAACAAGGAAAAGGATTCGGAATAGGAAATTTCAGGGTTCCACGAGTACCAACTGCTTGCATTTTTGATCTCACAATAGGTAATCCTGTTCCGCCTTCGCCTGAAAAGTTATATGAAGCTTGCTTTAAAGCAAAGGATTATATTACAGAAGATGATATGGGAAGTAAAGGTGCNGGAACTGGCGCAACCGTTGGAAAGCTTTACGGAATACCGTACGCTACAAAAGGTGGTATAGGTTTTGCATTTTCTGAAAAGGAAACAAAAGACGGCACAAAAATAAAAAATGTAGTCTTTGCAGTAGTGAATGCCTTTGGAAACATAGTAGAAGAAGGTAAAATAATAGCAGGTGTAAGAAAAAAGGAAGGTGGATTTTTAGATTTTGTGGAAGAAGGAATATTCCATCCACCAAAATATCCAGAGGATTATTTTTCTTCTACGGTTTTAATCGTAGGATTCACGGAAGGAAAATTTTCTTCCCNAGAACTCCAAATTCTTGCACAATGCATGAATTCATCCTTAGCATCTTGCGTAAAGCCAGCTCATACACCCTTTGACGGAGATATAGCAATAGCGTTCTCGTGCAACAAAAAAGAAGCAAATTTTTTTGATGTATTTGGAGAGTTTTACAAGCTCACCCAAAAAGCGGTTATTAATGCAATAAAAAAAGCAGAATCACTCGGAGGAGTGCCAGCTTCCTCATCTTTATAAAACGAAAACTTGAAATATAGTGAATTCCCAAATTCTTCATTATTTATATATAGTCTTATTCCACAACATACCAAACCTCACGGCATTTTTTGCAAAATTTTGAAAAATTTCTATAAACAAAAAAACACAAATTAAAGCATAAAATAAATAAAACGATTAAATTAGTATATACAGAAAATACCCCCAAAAAGGTTTGTAGCCATGGAAAACAAAAAAACAGCCCTTGTAGTCGATGACTCTGAAATAGTAAGAAAGATCATGACAAACCTTGTAAGCAAACTTGGCTTCAATGTAGTAGAAGCAGTAGACGGAATAGATGCAATAGAAAAGTCCCTTGAACACGATATAAAACTTTTTGTCGTTGATATTAACATGCCGGGACTTGATGGAATTTCTTTTGTAAAGCGTCTCAGAAAAACAGCAAGGTACAAAGATGTTCCAGTAGTTATAGTATCAACAGAAAGTGATGAGAAAGATATACAAATGGCATTTGAAGCCGGTGCTGACTTATACTTTACAAAACCCGTAAAAATTGATAATTTCCTTCAAAAGGTTGGTAACCTGATAAAACTTAAAGGAATTGAATAAACAAGAACCAAAAAGAAGAAGAAAAAAAAAGAAGAAGAAAAAAAAGAATAAAAAATAAGAAACAAAAAAATATTCACAAAAAATAAAACCTTACAGAATATAATCCACAAAATACGAATAACCCGAAAAAAAAAGCAAGGTAACAGGATAACAAAAAAA
>AWOA01000063.1 GCA_000494225.1 Candidatus Calescibacterium nevadense OTU 1 | reverse complement strand
ATAAGAAGGGTTCTCGGAGAGGTTGAAGTTGCTATATCTCTTTCAAGCATAAAATCTATACCAGTTTTAGTTATGGGTGAAGTCAGGAATCCGGGAGTAGTTATTATAAGTGGAGCTCTCTCTCCCTTTGAAGCTATATCAAAAGCGGGTGGAATAAAAAAGACAGGGAGTTTGAGAAGAATAGAAATAAAAAGCAACGGGAAAAAAGTCGGAGAAATTGACCTATATAAATTACTCTTTGAAGGTAGTGACGAAGAATTCTCTAAATATACTCTTCGTGCGTGGGATACAATTTTTGTCCCGCAAATAGGAGGAACTTATGCTATATCTGGCTCTGTAAAAAGAGAAGGCGTGTATGAAATAAAGGATAAATCTACTTCTTTAAAATCTGCTATTGAGTATGCAGGTGGATTTATTCCAGAAACAGGAAATTTTAGAATAGTGATAAGAAGATTTAAAGGGGAAAAAAAAGAGCTTTCCTATGATTTCTTCATAAGAGCAGATGAATTAGGTAAGCTTGAAAGCATAAGCATATACGATGGTGATTTTATCGAAGTATTTTCCGCAGTCGCAGAAAAAGTTGAACCTTTTGTAGTTGTTTCAGGGTACGTGAAAAAAACATCTTCTTTTCCCTATTTTGAAGGTATAACTTTGCGCGATCTTGTACTACTTGCAGGGGGATTTGGGGGTTATTACCCTCCTTCCGGATATGAGATTACTATAAAAGAAGGAAGTGAAGAGAAAACACAAAAATTTTCTTTTGAAGGAAGAGAAAAAGAGGATGTTGAGAAAGTCCTTGAAGATTTTCGCGATGTGAAATTGAAACCATTTTCACGGGTGACAATTCTACCACCACCAGATGAAGAAACTACAAAAATAATTCAGGTTGAAGTTATAGGAGAGGTGAAGTTTCCCGGAACTTTTCAAGTTAAAAAAGGAGAAAGACTTTATGATATTCTAAAAAGAGCNGGAGGATTTACTGATTTTGCTTATCCTGAAGGAATTGTATTTACTCGCGAATCTGTCAGAAGATTTCAGATTGAAAGGGTGAACNTTGTTTCTCGTCTTTTAGCGAAAGAGATTATAAGCGAATCAACTCAACAATATGNTCCTANTGGACAATTTCCTCAAATGCAACAATCTCTTGTTGAGCAGAGATTAAACGTTTTAAAATACATTTCCGAGGCTGATATAAAAGGGCGTATAGTCGTAAAAGTGACTCGTGACCTTGAAAAGCTTCGTCAATCAGAATATAATATAGAANTTGAGGATGGAGACAAGATATACGTTCCTCCTGTTCCGAACTATGTTATAGTTGCTGGTGAGGTAAAATCCTCATCTACATATTCTTATGTTCCTGAGAAATCTGCAAAATTTTATATAAATCTCTCCGGTGGTTTTACAAAATACGCAGATGAAGACGAAGCATTTATAATAAGAGCAAATGGAGAAGCTACTCGGAGATTAGGAGAAGTTTTACCTGGAGATACAATTGTGATACCTCCAAAGATAGTTATTCCTTACCAAACTTGGTATCTTGTGAGAGATGTTCTTTCTCTCACATTTCAGGGGATGAGCGCAGCGGCTCTTATGTACTCGGCAGTGAGAAGATGATTAAATTTAGTGATTTGATTTAGTTCTTATTAGTAAAAAATTCAGTCCAGCACAAAATATTTTCTACGGGATTTTTATTACATTATATTTAAAAATATAATTATTTTTTAATAAAATAAATTATAATTTTTCTATAAACACATCAAACAGGGAAAGAAGTCCTTGTGCATAAAATCTTTTTGGTATTTTGAATTCTCCGAGGCCTGTGAGATCAACCTCTGCATACTTTAAAATTTCCTTCCCTTCTCCTCTTTTGGGAATTATTTTTATTCTTTTTAGCTCGTTGCCTTCATTTTCTTTTTCTATCTTGAAATCTTCTAGGATGTCAAGATCATATTTTATATCTATATCTTCATTTTCTTCACTGATTTTTTTTAGTTCTTTTTCTATTTCATCTTTTGAGCTCAGAAAATCAAGAAAGAGCGCTACTGGATCTTTTACATTATCGTCAAAATCATAATCTTTTTTCTTCACAAAATTCCTACCATCTGTTTTACTTTCTATATATTCTGTTTTTGTTGCGATGTATCCGTTTTCTTTGGTGAATGTAATAGAAGATGAATAGCTAAATCTTTCGTGTTTGGTCAGGAGTTTTAAAATTGACGAAGGTTCAAACTCTACCGATACAGATAATCTATTTTCATATTCTGATTTGGTTTTTAACCTTATTTCTCCTACTGGAATCTTTGGCATAGAAAGAATTGAGAGAAGGAATGGTGGAATAGCTAAATCTTTCATATTTTCTCCTGCGAACTTTACTGCTACTTTATATGTTATATTGCTATCTGGAATATTTATTTTCTTGAAGCTTATTTTGATTTCTTTTGGTTCTGATAATAGTTTTTTTTCTGTTTTTGGTTTTGGAGTTAGCTTTCTCTCTCTTATATCCTTCTCTTTTATCTTCTTTTTAGTGTCTTCTGATGTTCTTTTTTTGGTATTCTTTGTATTTTCTCTATCTTCTTTTATATTCTCTCTATCTTTTGTTTTTGCCATAATTTNAATTTTAAGAAAATCTCAAATGTAAGCCAATATATCTTTCAAGTTTTTTATCTCCATATCGGGTTTGATTTCTTTTTCTGTTTTTACTGGGACGAAATGTCTTTTTGTTTCTATTCCTTGAATAAGAATAGAGGTTATTCCCAAGTTTTTTGCCCCGTATATATCTGTTTCAATTTTATCTCCTATCATTACTGCATACCTTGGGTTTATTTCAAATTCGGTCAGTATAAAGCCAAAAATTACTGGATCCGGTTTCCCTATTTTTACATAAGGTTTTCCTGACGCAAAGGAGAGCATTTCACATATTGGAAGATCTCCTATGAATATTCCTTCTTTTGAACCGAATTTTCCTTTGTAGTAATTTGTATGACCACAGGAAATAAGTTCTGCACCTTCAAGCAAACATTCAAGAGCAAAATTCAGCTCCTCAAAATTCAAATTCCTTTTCATTCCTACTACAACGAAATCAACAGGTTTTTCAAAAACAACTTCTACTTCGTTTTCTATTTCAAAATCAATAAGCAAACCTCTTTCTGATATGACAAATACTCTTGGATTTTTCTTTTTAGCTTTTGATTTAACATATTCTACTGCGACTTTTCCTGCTGTGAATACTTCTTTTTGACTTTTAGCTATTCCAAGATCCATCAGAATTTCTGCGACACGGAAAAATGGAGTTCTTGAAATGTTAGAAAGAAAAGCTACTTTTTTCCCTTTTTTCCTTATTTCTTCTATTGTTTCCCGAACATCTTGTGATACTACTAATTCATCTATTGATGGGACTATTACACCTTCTATATCAAAAATGAACAGCTCTTTTTCTTTGAGGTTTATTGATTTTTTTTGTTGTTGTCTATTTTGTTTTTCCACTTTGTTCTGTTTTCTTTTANGGAGTTTCTACTCTTATCTTATTTCTTCAACTGTTTGTTTTTGAGATTCTACTGGTTTTTTTCTTATTTCTTCTATTTCTTTTCTTATTTCTTCTGTTGCTTTTACCATATTTTGTAGTTTTTGTTTAGCTTGTTCTTCTGTTCTTGTTTTCAGACCGCAATCAGGGTCAATCCACACTTGATTTATATCAAGAACTTCAAGGGCTTTTCTAATTCTTGCTTTTATTGTTTCTACATCTTCTATCTTGTGTGTATGGACATCAATTACCCCAAAAGATATATCTTTTGTAAATGGATGTTTTTTAAACAGCTCTATGAGATCGAGTTCGGAGTTGGACATTTCAAGATCAAAATTATGTACTGGAAGTTTTAGCATTTGTGGATATACGAATTCAAAAGCTCCGTAGCATATATGAGTTATGAAGTAAGCTGGAATACCTTCTGTCATGATTTCAAGAGCTTCTTTTGCTATTGCAAACTCATGTGGTCTTGTTGAAATTGCAGGTTCATCTATTTGTATGATTTTTGCTCCCGCTTCTGCGAGAGCCTCTACCTCTTTTCTCAACTCTTTTGCAAACGCAATGCATACTTTCTCTCTGCTACCGTAATACTCGTCAAATGACCAATCCATCATCGTATAAGGACCTGTGATCATTCCTTTAACTGGTTTTTTTGTGAGGGATTGAGCGAATTTCCATCTATCTACCGTTATCGGCTTTTTCCATTTTATTTTTCCGACGATTCTGGGTTTTATATAGTATCTGTTGCCGTAAGACCTTACAAGTCCGCTCATTTTGAAGCCTTCCATNTTTTCAGCAAAAAATGTTGCCATGTCCCCTCTATAAACTTCTCCATCTACTATTACGTCTATTCCTATTTCGTCTTGAAATCTTACCCAAAATTCTGTTGCTTTGTCTTCAAGTTTTCTCAATTCTTTTTTAGATATTTTTTTTCTACGAGCCTCCTTTATGTAATCTGGTTTTGGAAGGCTTCCAACGGAGGTAGTTGGTAGTATAGGGAGTCCGAGTTCTTCTTTTATCTTATGTCTGATTGTATTATTTACACTTTTCTTTTTATTTGCATTGCTGTTTTTCATTATTTTTCCCTCCTTATGATTTATTTTTATTTGAAATTAGTTACTTATATTCCACTTTTTCTTTTTTTACGCATTTATTTCCTTTCGTTTTCTTTATCTTTTCATTTTCTTTATCTTTTCCCTTTTTATTTTTCTTTATTTTTGTTTCTTCGTTTCCCTTATTTTTTTATCCTGTTTATTTGGAGTATTATTTTTACTAAAAATTTTTACTAAAAATCCGTTTAATTTTTCTTCATGTTTTTGTATCATTTATTCTATTTTTCTACTTTTTGTTTTTTATATAGGAGGTGAAAACATCAAGGAGGTAGTGTATGAGGTCTCCCGCTGATATCCCAAGAACTATCGCTATTATAAGATTTATTTTAATATCTAAAATGATTTTTGCTGTCAGAATCAGTGAATTCTTCATAGCTGATATTATGTTCCCCTGATTCTTTATCCCAAGNGCNNTGAAGATAANATATATTAAAATTGAGGAGAGGATTGTAATGGATACGATGAGATATAACGTTCTTATGATNGAACCCAATATAGGAAAATGGGATATAATGCTTCTGTGCTTTATAATTTTTCTGTATGGGAACCATATGAACCTAAGAAAACCCCATCTTGAGTGAATTTTTGATTTTGTATCAAGGTCAGGAGATAACATAAAAACTCCGAAAATGAAAGACAAAAAAAATATTATGGAATCTAAGATTTTTCCTGAAACCTTGAAGAAGATATAAGATAACGGTGCAGCTAAAAGAAGAGCCCATTTTTCGTGTGTGTGAGAGGATGGCATTATCAGTTTAAATATTTATTTTACCATCAAGTTCTGCTCGGAGTTTAAGGATAGCTTTTGAGTGTATTTGTGATACTCTTGACTCACTCACTTTAAGTTTTCTTGAAATTTCTTTCATGTGGAACCCTTCAAGGTAATACATTTTTATTACTTCTTTTTCTTTATCGTCAAGTTTTTCCAGAGCTTTTTCTATTATCTCCCTTAGATTTGATACTTCGGCAAAATCCATAGGATCTTTTATGTTGTTATCAGATATAACTTCATATAGCTTTTTTCCTTCTTTTGAATCAGGATCAATTATTACCTCGTCAAGTGAAAGGATAGTTAAATTGCTTATTTTTTCAAGTTCAGCTCTGTATTCATCAAGAGTCATTCCAAGTTCTTTTGCGATTTCTTCGTCTTGCGGTTCTCTTCCGAGTCTGTTTTGTAGTTCTTTTATCGTGTTCGCAATTTGCTTTATGATTAATCTTGATGGTCTTGAGAGGATATCAGTTTTTCGGAGGTAATCTATAATTGCTCCCCTTACTCTTATCTCTGCCCATTTTTCAAATTTCACTCCTTTTTTGCTATCAAATTTTTGAGCGGCTTCTATCAATCCCATTATGCCTTCGGAAACTATTTCTTCTCTTGCAAATCCCTGTGGAAGATGGGGAGCTATTTTTCTTACTACTGATTCAACTATATAAAGATGCTCTTCTGCTAATTTTCTTATATCTTTATTTATGACTTTTATTCCCTGACTTTTTCTCCCCATAATAAAAAATTATACAATTTCATGAGTATTTTGTTTTTCCGTTCTAACACTTTTTCTAACGCTTTTTATCCTTTTATTTCCTTTTACTTCTTTGTTTATTATTATTTTATTTTGCTTGTTTTTTATTATTTATTTTGCTTGTTTTTAATCATCTTGTTTTTGCTTATCTTGTTTTTACCTACTTATTTTCTTGGTTTAGCATGATTTCTATTCCTTCGCATATAAGGTGGATGATTAGGGAATGTGCTTCTTGTATTCTTTGTGTATCTTGTGAATTTACAGATATAACTATATCTGAAACTTTTTCCATTTCATGTGTGTATTTGCCTGAGAGTGATATGGTTATTAGTCCAATTTCCTTTGCTTTTTTTAGGGCTCGTATGACGTTTAATGATTTACCTGATGTTGATATCCCAAAGGCGATATCACCTTTTTTACCGAGTGCTTCTATTTGTCTTTCAAACACATAGGAGAATTCCCAATCGTTTGAGATTGCGGTGAGAGCGGAGGTATCTGTTGTTAAAGCTATTGCTGGCAGAGGTTTTCTTGATTGAGACCGAAATTTACCTACGAGTTCTGCTGCAAAGTGTTGAGAATCAGCTGCGCTACCGCCATTTCCGAAAATCAGAATTTTACCTCCATCATTTAATCTTTCAACCAAAATCTCGCACACATTTTTTATTTTTGGTATTTCTTCAATAACATCTAAAATAATAGATGAACTCTCTTTTATTGCTTTCTTGAAAATCTCTTCTATGTCATTTTCATATTTTTTTGTTATTTTATCTTGCTTTTTTGTATCTTCATTACTGACTATTTTTCCTTTTTTCTCCTTTTTCATCTTTTTTTATATCTTCATTTATTGTTTTTTGTTTTTTATTTTCCCAAAAATAGTCTTGAAGAGAGGATTTTAGGTAAGTTGGCGTCAAGAATTTTTTTTGATGCTTTTTCTATGTCATAATCTATTCTTATAGCTCTGTATAAGCCGTTTTTTTCAAGAATTCCGAAAGCTGCTTTTGGATTTCCGTCTCGTGGTTGTCCTACGCTACCTACATTTATTGATATTACCTCAAAGTCATTTATGTTGATTTGATTTGGTGCTGAAACAAAGATTTGATTCCAACTATTTTTATTACTGTTTGATTGCTTTTTTATTCCAAACACATATGTTATATGAGCATGACCCGAAAAGCTCGCTTTAAATCCACTTGATTCAAGAAATTTTAAAGACCAAAAAGCTGAATCATAGGTTACGAGATATATAAAATCTTCAGGCGAATATGGAGCACCATGTGAAAAGAAGAAATTTTCTTCTTGATATGTAAGGAGTAAAGATTTTAACCACTCTATATTTTCCTCTTTCATAACTTTTCTTGTCCACTTAATCGCTTCTCTTGCGTGTTCAACGAAATAATCGTCTGATATTATTCCTGCTACTGCTGCGTCGTGATTACCAAGTAGTGTTATATCACAGTATCTCCTCACAAGCTGGCAACACAAATCCGGATCCGCACCGTATCCCACTATGTCACCAAGACATATTATTTTATCGGGTTTTTCTTCGTCTATTTTCTTTAAAACTGATTCGAGGGCTTCTAAATTTGAGTGTATATCAGATATTATTGCAATCTTTTCCCATGACATCTCAATTTCTCACCCCCAGCTCAGAGGTTTTTTAATTTTATCACCCATGTATCATCGTCTATTTCTTCAAGGAGGTCTGATATACTTTTTAAAAAGATAGGATGGATTAAATTTTCTTCTATTTCAGCGAGTGGTATTAAGATAAATTTTCTTTTGTGAGCTAATGGATGAGGAATTGTTATTTCTTCATCATCGTAAATTCCTTTTTCCCAGAATAATATGTCTATATCGATCGGGCGATCTGAGTACCCTTGGAAAAACGGATCTTTACTTATTTTTCTACCGAGTATCATTTCTATTCTCTTGAAAAAATTTAATAGAGACTTTGGTGGTAGTTCTGTATTTATTTTCAGACACATGTTTAGGAAAGGATAACCAGAAAATCCCCAAGGTTCGCTTTCATATAACGATGAGACTTTTTCTATTTGAGATATCTCTGATATAAATTCTATGGCTTTCCTTAAAAACCATGTTCTTGGTTCCTCATTGCTTCCAAGTGATATAAAGTATATCATTTTTTTCAACTTATTTTTTTGTTTATTTCTCTTTTTATTTTTTTATCGTTCTATTTACTTATCTACCTATTATTTTAATCATTTTGATTTGTTTCTAATTTGCATGCTGCTTATCTATTTTATTTTAAGTTTTTTGACTTACAATTTTCTTGAATTAAAAGTTTTTGGTAAAGTTTTGATTTCCATTTCAAAAAAGAGAATTTTCCTTTTGCTTTGGGAATTTTTAATTTTTTCATTTTTTCTTTAATCTTTAAATTATTAAATGGGTTTAAAATAATTTCAAACTTTCCTGAATTTTCAAAAGCATATGTTTTGAGAGATAAAAATACAAAATATTATGTCTCGGGGTTTTGGAAAAATTCTTGTTGCAAACAGAGGAGAAATAGCAATAAGGATAATAAGAGCCATAAAAGAATTAGGGAAAAAAGCAATAGCTGTAAGGACTCCAGAAGATAGATCTGGTTCGTGGGTCTACCTTGCGGATGAGTTCTACGAAATTTCAAACTATCTCAACGTAGATGAGATAATAGATGTTGCAAAAAAAGCAAAGGCAGATGCAATACATCCTGGATATGGATTTCTTTCCGAAAGAGAGGAATTCGCGAAAGCTTGTGAGCTAGCGGGAATAAAATTTATAGGTCCATCCCCTGAATCTCTCCTTATGTCGGGAGATAAGGCGATTGCAAGACAAAAGGCAAAGGAGGCGGGAGTTCCAATAGTTCCGGGAACAGATGTTCTTGAAGGCCCTGAAAAAGCTCTTGAAGAAGCAAGAAAAATAGGTTTCCCAGTTCTTCTGAAAGCGGCTGGTGGAGGAGGAGGTAAGGGTATGCGACCTGTTTTTGATGAATCGGAATTTGTGAATTTGTTCAAACAAGCCTCCGAGGAAGCAAAAGCTGCCTTTGGTGATCCGAGAATTTACATAGAAAAATATATAGTTGCTCCAAAACATATAGAGGTTCAAATTCTGGGTGATGAATACGGTAATATGGTATATCTCTTTGAGAGAGATTGTTCTTTACAAAGAAGAAATCAAAAAGTTATTGAAGAGAGTCCTTCTCCACTTTTGCCACAGGATGTTAGATTGAAGATGTGCGAGGCGGCTGTCAAAATAATGAAAAAAATAAATTATTTTAATGCTGGAACTGTTGAGTTTATAGTTGATAATAACTGGAACTTTTATTTTATTGAGATAAATGCAAGAATTCAGGTTGAACATCCCGTCACAGAAATGGTTACAGGTATAGACCTTATAAAAAGGCAGATAAAAATAGCCGAAGGAGAAAAACTTGATATATCGCAGGAAGATATAAAGCAATCTGGACATGCTATGGAATTAAGAATATACGCTGAGGATCCCGATAACGATTTTATGCCATCTGGTGGTTATGTCTCATTTTACAAGGAACCTTCTATGCCGGGGGTAAGGTGTGATGGTTGGTTGTACTCTGGTTGCCAAGTTCCATCAAAGTACGACCCTCTACTTTTGAAGCTCATAGTTAAGGCTGAGACCAGAGAAGAAACAATAAATAAAACTTTGGTTGCTCTTGATGAACTGAAAATCCAAGGTATAAAAAATAACATACCTTTTTTCAGATTTGTTTTGAACCTTCCAGAGTTCAGAGAGGGAAATATAAATACTTGGAGCATGAAGGATATTTTGGAAAAATATAAGGAACAGAGAAAATCTTTATACTCGCAGGATATGGAACATGTTGTTATTTTAGGGGCTTATTTATGCTCTAATGGTGCTACACAGAGTAATATTTCTAATCAATATCAGGATAGTTTGAAGGGGGGATGGAGAATTTCTGGATGGAAAATCAACGGAAGGGTTTTAAGAAGGGAGCAGTTGAGATAAAGTAAAAGGAGGTATAAATAAGAATGCGTATAAAGTTAAAAAGTAAAGATGGGAGGAAATTAGAAGGTCATATATCTTCTCATGGAAATATAGTGGAGGTCAAATTTAAAGATAGTGTTAAGAGATTTACATTTGAGAAAACTCCTTTTGGAGAAATAATAGCAAGGGATGAGGATGGAAATAAATATAGAATAACTCCTGTTTTTTCCTCAAAATATGAGGTTGCTTTTGAGTTGAATGGAGAAAATTTTCAATTTGAAAAAATACTGTCTGCAGCGGATTTTGAAGATGAAGATGAAAGTGTTGCCATAATAAAGCTCTCCTTCTCCGGGCTCATAAGAAAATTATATGTTAAAAAGGGACAGAGGGTAAATAAGGGAGAGGTTCTTGCTGATGTTGAATCTATGAAAATGATAAACAGTTTGAAATCTCCTATTGACGGTATAGTTGAAGAAATTTATGTATCAGAAGGTAAAAGTCTGATGTCGGGAGAAAAAATTATGAAGATTGTAAAATCTCAGTAATCAAGATAAAGATAATTCTTGTACTGGAATGCAAGATCAGGAAGGAAAATTAGCTTTTAGTTCTGACGATAAAATCATAGTTTTTGAAGGCAGAAAATTTCTGAATTTTTCTGAACACGAGTTTTCTATTTGGATACCAATACAAATGAGATTTTGTGATACGGATATGATGGGGCATATAAATAATGTTTCAGTTATAGCTTTTCTTGAAACTGCGAGAGTTGAATATATGAACAAAATGAGAGATATAGCGGAGCAAAAAGGTATAGGGCGAGATTTATTTTCTCTTATATTAGCTGAAATAACTTGTGTTTATAGAGGGCAAATTTTCCTCAAAGATAAAATTCAAGTAGGGATAAAAATAAGATGTTTTAGAAGGAAAAGCTTTGTCTTTGATTATATAATATTGGCAGAACAGGATGATAGTACAAAGAGGAAAGTTGCTGATGCACAGTCTATTCAAGTTATGTACGATTATTTTGAGGGGAAAAGTGTAGATATTCCAAAAGAGTTTATAGAAGTTGCCGAAATTTTGGAAAGAAGAAAGATTCCTCTAATCAAGTCTTCCTGAGTGTTTTGAATCTTTTCTGAAGGTTGGCCATTCGCTTTTTGCTATTTTTCTTTTTCCTTCGATTGCATAAATATTACCGTCAAATGCTCCAATATAAATTGTTCCATCTTCGTCTACTGCCGGTGAAGAAACTATTCTTTCACCTATTGTTATTTTCCATATTACAGTTTCCTTTTTCGTATCTATTGCGTATATACTACCTTTTTCAGTTTCGTATGTCCCAATGTATATTATTCCGTCTTCTGTTATTGTAGGAGTTGAATACACTATTTCATTTAAATTATAAACCTTCTCCATTTTCCCATCTGCTTTTATTTTGAATATTTTACCATAAAATGATGCAATAAAGATGTTCCCTTCTTCATCTATAACCGGAGAAGATATTATTGGTCTGAAATCTCCTTCATATCTTTGGGGACCTAAAATTATGGGCATTTTTGCTCTATCTCCCACTTTATAAGTGGAAATCAATTTCCCGTTTTTATCAAATTTATAAAGGTATCCATCAAATGATGCTACATATATTTTACCGTTTGAGATTATCGGTGAGGAATTTATCTCTCCTTGTGTTTCAAAACTCCATTTTAATTTACCATGTTTATCTACTGCATAGATTTTTTTATCCCTTGATGCAAAGTATATTGTACCATCTTTATCTATTGCTGGTGATGGCCATACATATCCACCCGTAGGGAAATTCCACCTTATTCTACCATCCGTATCTACTGCGTAAAATTTCCCATCATCTGCGCCAAAGTAAATAGTTCTATCATTTCCAATTGCTGGAGATGAACATATCCAGACATTTGGTGTAGTTGTGATTTCCCATTTTACTTTCCCTGATTTATCTAATGCGTAGAATTTTCCGTTCAATGCACCGAAATAGATTGTTCCGTTTTCATCTACTGAAGGTGAAGATCTTATTTTTTCTCCCGCATCGAAAGACCAAATTAAATTTCCTTTTTTATCTAAAACATAAAGTTTTCCATCATCAGAACCTATGTAGATTCTATCTTCCGATATTGCAGGTGTTGAGTATATAAAGCCACCTGTTTTAAAGCTCCATTTTATTTTCCCTTCTTCTCTTTGAGGATCTACGTCTATTTTGAATTTGATTTGAGATATGTTTCCTGATTTATCTTTGACTTCTATTTTTATGTTGTATATACCTGAGGCCTTGTATGAGTGATAGGATATAATTTTTTCTTCTGGGGACGCAAATTTTGTCCATTTTGTTTTCCGACCGTCACCCCAGTCAAATCTTGCGGATACTTTTTCTCCTTCTCTTTCATCAACAGTAACTTTGAATTCTATCCGCTCATTTGAGTTTATTCTTTCTGGGAATTCAACCCTTATTATTTTTGGCGGAGAGTTTCTCTTTATAATTTTTAATTTTTCTTCTTTTTTCTTACAATATTTCGTTTGGAAAATGAAAATTGATGTTGTAATAAGTAGAACACTGTAGATATTTGCCTTTTTTAAAGCTTTCTTCATATTGCCTCTATATTTGAAATTGTGAAAGACTTTGAAACTTTGTTGATGAACAATTATATTTTGACCTGTATTGGGATTTTACGTTTTCTTCATCAAATATCCGAAATATGTAATTTATTTTTTGCCTGCTGGTATTTTTTTGCTTGCCAATATAATTTTTTTTTTTTTTATTTTTAATTTTTATTTGTTGTAAATTTGGTTCAAAATTTTTTGTTAGATTAAATTATAAATAAATAATCAGGAGGTAAACATTATGGCAATGAGAAGAAGAGCAGGGGGAGAATTTAATCCAGAAGAGATGGGAGAAGGAGGGGGGTTAAATGTTGTTAATCTTATTGATATGTTTGTTATAATAATAATATTTCTTCTAAAAAGCTATTCAGCTTCAACGGAGGCGAACGTAACTGTTTCACCAAAGCTAACTTTACCCATATCTTCAACAGATAAAGAAATAAAGGACTTTGTTAATGTTTCTGTTACAAAAGATGAAATCATAGTTGATAAGAAAGTCGTTGCGAGAATAATTGATGGTCAAATAGAAGGTGTTCCACCTCAAAAACTTCTTATTCCGGCTCTTTATGATGAGCTTGAGAAAAGAAAAGAAAGGATTTTGAAGATTCAAGCTTATAACCCAGATGTTGAGTTCAAAGGAGAAATAAATTTGGTTGGGCATAAAGAAATTCCATTTTCTATTGTAAAGAAAGTTATGTTCACGGCGGGGCAGGCAGGTTTCAGTGAGTTCAAGTTTGTGACTCAAAAAGAATAATGGTTTCGTAGGAAGAGCATAAAAATAATAGAGTATAAAAATAATTTTGAATAATTTTGCAGTAAAAATAGTAATTGCATATAAAACTATCAAAATCTTAAACTGATGTCAGTAAATCCTAAATCATTTCTGTTTATTTTCTCACTCTCTATCTTTATTTCTTTTTGTTCGTCATCGCTGGGAGATAGAGAAAGAGGTATAAGGTTTGCAGGTTCAGGTCATTGGGATAAAGCTATCGAACTTTTGGAAAGATATGTGGAATCAAATACTCAGGTTCTGTCAAATGTATCTTTTGAAAATATAGAGAAATTGTCCATTTCAGATAAAGAGAAATCTCAAATAAGAGATTTTCTTGAAGCACTTTTATATCTTCTCGGAGCATATCTTGGAAGGGCAGGTTTTGATGAAAGAAAAATAATTGAATATATTATTCAAATAAAAGACGTTAATCCAGAGGAGTCTGATTCAGAGAAGAAGTTATCTCAAATAGTTATTGACCTTTTTGATTTTCTCAAATTAGATTATCCCCAAGCTCTATCTGACATTTACAAAGCTCAAAGATTATATGAAAAGGTAATGTATGGCAAAGAAGGAATTTTAGATTTAGACGAGGAAAATTCTCAAATCAAAGATCTTGGGGAGTTTGAAACTGACCCATCAAAAGATAAAGATTTGCACGAAATAAAGAGACTTATAAACTCGATTGAATTTTTAGGGGGGAAAATTCTTATATGGAAAGTTGTTTTGGAATCCAAAATTCTCGGACACCCAGATTATTATTCAAAATCTCCTCGTCCTCCAACACTACCATCTTTATGTCTTATTTTAGATGAAAACTTCCCCTTTTTTGAAAAAATATCAAGATGTAAAATCTATGGAGTGGGATATGTCTGCAGGTATTAAACTCGTATCTTATGGCTCATACGAAGAACTATTTAAGGAACAAGGGGAAAATTACTCAGATATTATTATAAATGATTTATTAGAAAATTTTCAAGGTAAGGTTACTCCAACTTGCGATAAGTACTCCAAAGTTTTTTACAGCAAAGTTACTCAAGTTTTTTACGGGAAAGTTAATGAAATATTTGAAAATCAGTTAGCGCAATACAAGGAAAAGCTGAAGATAGTGTTTTCTCCTGAGAGCATTAGTCCAAATAAAGATCTAGAAACTGGTGTTTATATTTGCCCGCGCAAGAATTTTGATAAATATTTTAAAGACTTCTTTATGTGTGGGTTTCCCAAGGACATTAGTAATATGGTCAATGAAGTTACAAAAGATATTCAGTTTTTCCCAGATGAGGCAACTTATCAAGTTGTTTTCAGAGAGCCAGACGGAAAATATATAGATTGCTCGGGGGTTGAAGTAAGTAATCCTAATAATCTTTTGACTTTGCAGTTTATCTTTTCTAATGAAGTAACTTCAGCGGAGGTCGAAATTATAAGGAATGAAATTTGTAGCGTCGAATTCATAAAACCTTTTGGGAAACCTAAAAAACTTATTGATAATCTTAAAAAACCTTTGAGCGAATTTAAGGAAGAGGATTTGAAGAATGACTTCTCAAATTTCCCAGATCCAAAAACGTTACCGAGTAAATATTTGGAAGAAATCTTAGCTATAAGGGAGGATCCGAAAGTTTGGAAAGATATAAGGTGAAGAATTTAATATATGTTGTTTGGATTATAGAGAATTTGGAACGAAGATAAAATGGATTTGGAGCAAAAATAAAAGAGAAAATCTTGGAGGTTAAATAAGATGCTTTTGATTTTTTCTTTCATATTACCATTTGTTAGCTTTATGTGGGATTATAAGAGTCCTCGTTCTGTTGCTATGGGAGGAATTTCTGTGTCCTTGCAAGATGCTCAAACTGCCTTTTTCTTCAATCCAGCGGGTATGCTTGGTACAAAAAGTTTTGATATTATCGCTCCCGAAATATATGTATCTTATAACTTGGTTTCAGATGTTGGAGGATTTTTTGAATTATCTGGGAATTTATCCGGAGAACCAGAGAAAGCTTTAAAATCTGTGAGGGATTCTTATGGTAAAAACTATGTTGGTGAATTTTTTTATTTCCCTCATTTCGCTTTGAGTATAGGTAATGTATCTTTTGGATTAGGAGCGCTTTTAGGAGCTGGTTTGGGAACATCTCTTTCTCTGCCTTCAAATGTTATTTTAAAAGATACTTTTGCATTCACAAGGGGGGAGGTTGTTCTTGGTGGGGCTGTGTCTTTTCTTGATAGCTCAGTAATAGCTGGTGTATCTATATCTGCTTTCAAAATCGCATACGGGGGAGATATTGTAATTAGGGAAAACGAAATAGGTCAGGGTATCACATCTGTTTTCCCAGTTTTGGAGAAGGACTTAGGAACTGTATTAGGTGATGCATTTTCAGGGAAGTGTGAGTATCCTTTTGCGTGTGCAATTGGCTTTGGAGGCTTTAATGTTGGAGTAATATGGGAACCTATGAAAAAGGGCGTGAGGTTAGGCTTTGATTTAAGGGATATTCTTGATCCTATGAGATCTGCGACGGGAGATTTTGGAGTTTCATATTATGATAAACTAAAAATTTTCAGTTATGTTGTCGGTGCGGATTTCCAAGATATTTTCTTTGTGAGTGAAGGTTCAAGTCTTCTGAAAAGGTTTCATGTGGGAGCAGAGGTTTCTCTTGATAAGCCTTTCAGAAGATTTTTATCTTTTATGTTTGGTCTTGGTCAGCTTTATCCATCTTTTGGTTTGGAGCTTAACTTGAAAGTTTTATCTTTTACTTTGGGAACTTACGCTCGGGAATTTGGAAAAGAGGTTGGCGGACAACCTGTAAGATTTTATTTCTTCAAGCTTGCAATCTGATCTAATATGTATTTTATTGTGTATTTTGAAGCTTTTTCTCCGTTTATCATTTCTATGTGAGACAATTCGTCTTGCAAATTCACATAGGAGAAAATTGTATATGAATATTTTACTCCGAATTGTTCGGAAAATTTTGCAAATTCTGCTATATTCCACCAATAAACCGCTCTGTTGCCTGTGCTTATTATGTAGAAAATTTGGTTTGAGATCGGAGACCATAGCTCCGGCAAAATCATAAGTTTATCCGCTGGGCTTTCAAATCTTGATACGAGCTCTTTTGACTTTTCTCCAAATATTTTTTCTAACATTTTTTCGCTTATTTTACCACCAGTTTGGATGTATAGTTTGTAAAATGATGAAATATCTGAAAATGGTGTAGATATCAAAAAGACTGCGTCAAAGCAACCTCGTGTTAAATTCATAGCTACAACCCCTGAGAAACCATGAAAGACCCCTATGTTAAGGTCAGATGTGAAAGATATACAAAATTCTTCAACAGCTTTTAGCACATCATTATATGACAAAGTTTTCTCTGGATACATGTAAGATATTTTTTTTGATTTCAGTTTATCTTCAAATGTTTCCCATACTTTACCATCTATCCCAAAATCTTGAATTAGAACAAATGAGTATTTAGATTTTCTTGAATAGTATTTTTTGAAATTTGTTATTACTTCTTCATTTTTTTGGTCCTCTTTTGTTCTTTCTTCTTTTGTTTTTTCTTCTTCTGATTTATTTTTTGAAACTTTTACGCTCATATCGTTTGCTGAATATTTTTTATCGTAATCTCCCTTATCATATTTCTCGTCCGATGTTTTTTCATTTTTATTTGAGTCGTTTTTTTCTATGAAATTCAAAACTATTGAGAGAATTTCTTCTGTTGCTAATTTGCTCGCCGTAATATCAACGTGTCCGTAATCAGTTTGAAAGCCTTCACCAATTCCTGCGAGTATAAACTTTTTGTTTTCTGATGATACCTTTGAGTAAGCTAATTTAACTGTTGGAGGTGTTGCAAGATAATCTTTTGTTCCTACTATGAACAAAGATGGAACCTTAAACTTTTCAAGTGAGAAGTTGAAATCTTCATAACCAAGACCCACTTTTGTGAATTTTTCAATAACACGGGTAGATACTGGCCCTGTGGCATATCTCATTGTTTTTTTTCTTACGTCTCGTGGAACATTATCTAAATTCCATACAAAATTTTCAAGATGTATCAGCTTTGTTATTTTTAGTATCGGATAAAGTATGTCTCCGAATATTGAAAGCGAGTATGAGAAAGCGCTAAAAGGTATGGAATCTGCTTTTTTGAAAAATTGAGATAGTTTTTCGTAGCTATTTTTGGTAACCTTCCACAACTCAAAGGGTGCCCATATTGTGTACGGAGACGATATTGATGTAAAGCTTTTGAGCTTTTTTTGTATTTCAGGTTTTCGTGATACGGAAAGGTAAATTACCATTCCGCCCATAGAGTGTCCCACCCAGTGAGTTTTATTTACACCTTCTATTTGTAAAACTTTTTCTAATATTGCTTCTACATCGTATATATAATCTTCAAATGAGAAATCATATGGACCATCTGTTTTCCCGACCCCCCGTAAATCTGGCACGAATACGTCAAATCCTTCATCATTCAGTTTTTTTGGCCAGCTTAAATCATCATCAAAGTACCAGTATCTTCCTTGCGCTCCGAGACCGTGACATAAAATTACAGGGAAATTTTTTTGCTCTTTTTCTTTTCCTTTGAAGAACATAATGTGAATTTTTCTTCCGTCCTTGGTTTCGGTCCATAGACTTTCACCTTCGGCATAGGAGTTTGAAGATTTCAGTGTGAAAAAGATGGAAACGGCAAGGAAGGTAAAAGCAAGTTTTATTTTTTTCATTTTTTGTTTTGGTTTATTTATTTATTTTATTCATTTATTCATTTTTGTTTTGGTCTTTTTCTTATTAGAACTTCCCTTTCTATTTCTACTACTGTTTCGCCTTTTTGATTTATTCCAGTTATTTTAAATTTGACTATTCCTGCGTCTTCTCTATCTGAATCTCTCTTTTCTAAAACTTCTGACCTTGCATATAATGTATCGCCATGAAATACGGGAGTGGAGTGTCTTGCGTTATAATATCCTAAATCGCAAATAGCGTTTTCACTTATATCTTCCGATGTAAGTCCTATTACTATTGAAGAAACCAATCCTCCGTATACAACTCTTTCTGGAAATATTCCCTTACCTTTTTTCATCATATCTTCGTTAAAGTGAATTGATGCGGTATTCATAGTAAGTAGCGTGAACATAACGTTATCCATTTCAGTAACGGTTCGCCCTCGTGAGTGCTCTATTACATCGCCCACATTGAAGTCCTCAAAGTAATTTGATTTCCCTGTGACCGAAGAGAATATTTTTTCCATTTCTTCTTTTGATATCTTCATAACAAGACATTTTTTCAATCATACGCCGTTTTTTTTAAATTTCAGAAAATTTACAATTTTATTGGATTTTCTATAAAAAATTAATAAAATCTAAATTCCTTTGTAGTATTTTGGAGGTTCTAATATATGGGAGCGAGAAAAAATCATAATAATGGCATTAATAATAATAATAGTAGGACTCGTGAAAACAGAAAGAGAGAGAAAATAAAGGTTGCAATAGCAGGTGTTGGAAACTGCGCAAGTTCGTTAATTCAAGGAATATCTTATTACTCAAAGAATAAAAATGGTTTAGGGCTAATACACAAAGAAATAAAGGGGTATACTCCCGAGGATATAGAAATAGTTGCTGCATTTGATATAGATAAAAGGAAGGTAGGAAAACCTCTCCGAGAAGCCATATTCCAAAAACCAAATTGCACACTTATTTTTGAAAGAGAAATTATCAACGGGGATGTTGAGGTAATGATGGGACCAATTCTTGATGGTATTGCAGAACATATGAAAAATTATCCGGAGGATAGGAGATTTATTCCAGCGGACAAGAAACCCGTTGATGTTGCAAAAGTTCTCAAAGAAACGGGTGCTGAAATTCTTGTAAATTTTGTTCCAGTAGGAGCTGAAAATGCCGCGAGGTTTTATGCTGAGGAGTGTTTGAAGGCGGGTGTTTCTTTTATAAATTGCATGCCAGTTTTTATTGTTTCTGACCAGAAATTTGCCGAAAGATTCAAAAAGGAGGGAATTCCAGTCGCTGGTGATGATATAAAATCTCAACTTGGTGCTACAATATTGCATAGGGCAATAGTAAATCTTTTCAGAATGAGAGGAGTTTTTCTTGAACAAACATATCAGCTAAATTTTGGAGGAAATACAGATTTTCTGAATATGTTAGATAGGCATAGGTTGAAAACAAAAAAGATTTCTAAAACCCAGGCTGTTGCTTCAATTTCAGGTCAGGAAATCCCAGAAGACAAAATACATATAGGACCTTCAGATTATGTTCCGTTTTTGAACGATACAAAAATATGTTATATTAGAGTGGAGGGAAGGGGTTTTGGAGGGGCTCCGATTAACATAGACGTCAAACTTCAAGTTGAAGATTCTCCAAATTCTGCCGGTGTAGTTACAGATGCTATAAGGTTAATAAAGGTTGCAAGGGATGAGGGAATGGCTGGACCTATTTATTCTGTTTCTGCCTTTACGATGAAGCATCCTCCAATACAGATGACAGACGAGGAAGCATATAAGATAATACAAGATTACCTTGAAGGAAAGGGGAAGCTCTGGTAGTTTAAAATTTTGTCCTGGCAGTTTAAATTTTTGACTATTCTGCTTTTTTTGAAATTATTCTGATTTCGGTATTGATGTAATTATTGTTGTATCTCCGTAAAATATATTTTCGTATCCGCCGTCTTGTCTTTGGAGAACCATAGAGCCGTCGGGATTTATCCCAACGCATACTCCTGTGAATTCTTTTTCTCCTTGCATAACTTTAACTTTTCCTCTCCACATATTTATTTCTATTTCCGTTTTGAGTTCAAGCCATTTTCCTTTTAGAAATTCTTCGTATGTTTGTTTGAATGTGTTTATGAATCTTCTGGTGAAATCGGTAAGTAGATTATATTTCTCTCCTACGAGTTCTTTAAGACATATTGCTATTTCAAGTGGTGAGTTATTTATATTAACTCCGATTCCACATATTGTGAATTCTATTTTTTCTGACTCACCAAATGATTCTGCTAGAACTCCTGCAAGTTTTTTCGCACTGTTTTCACTTATTACAAAAATATCGTTTGGCCATTTTATTTTTACGCTCTTTGTTATTTCGTATGATTTTATTGTTCTCCATACTGCAAGACCACCTATGAGGGAAATTTTTACAGTCTCTTTCAGTGGTAGATCGGGTTTTAAAAATACAGAGCCGTAAAAATTTCCTTCCGGTGATTCCCATCTTCTTCCCATTCTTCCTTTTCCACTTCTCTGTCTTTCTGCGATCACCCATGTGCCGGGAGATATTTTTCCTTTGAGAGCTAGCTCTTTTGCTTTTTCTTGCGTGTTATCTACCTCTTTGAAAAAAATTATGTCTTTACCTCCTTCTCCTATCTCCCATGGAAAAGGAATATCTGGTCTTTCTATTAATTTATATTTTTTTTTGCTTACCTCAAATTTATATCCAAGTTTTTCAAGGTTCTTCACCATTTTAGATATTGCAGATCTTGAAACTTTAAGTTTTTCAGATATTGCTTGCCCAGATATCCCTTCTGGATTTTCTGATAAGATTTCCAAAACGGTTTTTATGTTTTCATTATATAGTACAGCCTTTTTCATTTTTGTTTGAGCCATAATTACTCATCTTTATTGTTTTTTTATTGTTTTTTGTCTTTTTCTTCTTTTTTTTTGAATTTTTTTCATTTGCCAGTTTTTATTTGTTTTTGTTTTGAGTTGTTTTTTT
>AWOA01000062.1 GCA_000494225.1 Candidatus Calescibacterium nevadense OTU 1 | reverse complement strand
TATTTCAAGTTCTGTGTATTGTGAATGGAGAAAAATTTTAGAGTTACGTCATGGGAAAATAGATACAGAGGAGATGGCACTTGGGAGAAAATTACACGACGAGTTTTTTGCTTATGATGTATCAGATATAGACGAAATTGAAAAGTTAATTCTTAAAGGTGAGAGAGTAGGNGTTGCAACAAGAGTTGGGTTTATCTGGGAGGATGAAAAAACTAAATTGCGAACCTTCATAACGGGGGAACCGGATCTCGTGATTTTTTCAGGAGAAAAAATTGAGAAAATTGTTGAACTCAAAACAAGAAAAAAAGCCGAAGTTTATTCATCTGATATAATTCAACTTGGACTATATTCTATATCAATTGAGAAAATGATAGGGAATTTTCAGTATGATTTTTCCCTTGAAGTTATAGTAAAATCTACATCCGATAATAAATCATTCTCTCATGTGTTCTCCTTTTCAGATGTGAAAAATACTATTTTTGAGGAGTTCAAAAGGATAATGGATTTTATACTTGGGAAAAGACCNCCCTCGGTTGCTTCATCTCAAAAAATATGTACCTCATGCTTATATCAGAATTTATGNTCAAGGAGATCCGAAGTAAGCTGAAAAATGAGAACAAATACAAAAAATCGGATTGAAAATCACATTAGATTATGTTAGAAAAATTTTATGATTTAAAAAATCGGGGTAGGTTCCGATTTGAAAAACTATAATGAATTTTTTTAAAATTTTTTCAAGTATGTCAACAAAATCAAAAGAAAATAACTTTTGTTTTTTTATCTTGTTCTTGACTATCTATTCCATCTTTATTTTCCCGTTAAGGTCTTTCGCATTAGATTTATCGGTTAGGGGTAATTCNTTGTTTGCCGGATTTGTCGGAAGAAATAACTATTTTACGTTATCCTTGAGAAATCTCGAATTATCAGCATCAGGTTCAAGTGGGTTTTTCTTTGCAAAAGCTCAGNTAGATATTGTACCTCAAAACCTGTATTTTTTTACAGGCGCAGTAACAAATGAGTCTCCTGTTATGGGGAGTTTTTTAGGTGAAGCTTCAGGACCGGAGGAGTTCTTCAGAGTGAAAGAACTTTTTGTTTCAACTCGTGGTTTCCCATTCTTCAGATTTACAATAGGTAGGTTTTACGGTGCAATTGGGGATTCCAATTCAAGGCAGTTTTTTGATAGATTCTTTGTTGAAAGACCATTTGCAATAAGGAAATTTTTTGGACAAGACGGGTTTTTGGATGAAGGAATAGAANTCTCTTTATTTCCGCCTTTGCCTTCTTGGACATTGGAGATCTTAGCTCAGATTTTTGATGGCTCTGAAATATCATTTGGCGGTAAGGGAAGTTATGAATTTGCTGGTCTTTTCTCTATAAAAAATGTTTTCGGTGAGGAGAAAGTTGGAGGTGGTTTTTCTCTTTTCTGGGCATTTGGGAAAAATGCTTCATCAGATAGGTTGAAAGGTGGCTCAACTATTATCTCTGATAATTTTACAGATTTTTTTGGTGGTGATGCATTTTTTGCTTTCAGACCGTTCTTTTATACAAATATAGGATACATCATAAGGAGAATGCAGGAACCATCGTTGCTCATCGTTGAAGGTGGTATCTTTAGTGAAATACAAATAGCTCCTTCGGATATTTTCTATGNNTCTTTAAGACCGGAGATATTCGGAATTCCGCGCCTTGTTGAGTATGAAGGAGGNGGTTCTAAAACTTTACCTCAAATATTTGAGCTTTCTATTGCTGGAACGCTTTTACCTTCTCGTGATATAAAGTTTAGATTGCAGTGGACAGGAAATTTTTCTGAGGGATCCAGACCGCAAAATATTTTTTATTTGCAAGCTATTTTTGAAATAAGGTAGTTTTTGAAGTTTTTTGAATAAAAAAATTTTTTTCTGTTTTAAATTTTAGGTATGGTTCTCTTTCAAACTTTATTTTTGATTTCGGTAGTCATAGTTACATCTAATTATGACCTCTATTATATCGCTACAAAAGTTGCAGACCCTTCTTTTGAGATATACTATCTATTAGATGAATCTGATAGTTCGCAAGAAGATTTTGAGCTTACTGATTTTCATGTGCGCCTTCTCAATAGGGCTGATGTATTTATTCATACTGGAACATTTGAAAAAAGATGGTTGTCTCAAGCTCTTTGGAAAGCAAGAAATNCAAAAATTTTAGAAGGTAGGGAAGGACATATAGATGTTTCAAAGTATATAAACGGTTATGCTGACTCAAACTGCTTTATTTTGAATAAAGAGTATGTAAAAAGGGTAGCATCAATATTATCTGGGTTTTTCAGAAAATTATCCCCTGATTTCTCATCAGAATTTTACGAGAAAAGACTTTCAGAATTCGTCTCTGAAGTTGATAATTTTTTCTACGGGCTTGAAATTACAGTATCATCTTTTGTCGTAACAGATTTTGCTATATATTCTCCTTGTCTGAAATATCTTACTGATAACTTCAACTTGAAGTATGGTATGCTTATAAAGAGGTCTGAATCTGAAAAGTTATCATATGGACTTGCTCGTGATTCATCAGAAGTTATGAGGAGAATGAAAATAAATTTGCTTTTGACTCCCCATAATATAGAAAGAAGTGCTGAAATAGGTTTCATGTCAGCGGAAATTTTTATGCTAAAAATCCCTGTTCATCTTGGGAGGAAATATCCTGATCTTTCATCTATTCTTGCAGGAATTTTATTTATAGGAGATATTGAAAAATTCAGAAAAAATATAAGTAATATTCAGGAAATCGGAAAAATGGAGAAAGAAAAGAAGGAAGTTGAAGGGGAAATTACCTCAATTCCGCCTGAAAAGGAGGTAGCTTTGCTTGAAGAATATGCTTATATATCATCTAAATATACGAGTTTAATTTTAAGAGATAGACCTTCTTCGCAGGCGGCGCAAGCAGGGAAAATCTTAGGTGGCTCAAAGGTTCTCGTTCTTGAAAGGCAAAATGAATGGGTTAAGGTAACAGATGGTAAAAACATAGGGTGGGTGAGAGTGAGCGTGTTGGAATTTGAAAAGTGATTTTACTACTTTGGTCTTAATACTAATTCATATGTAAATAGTTTTGTGCCTGTATATAAAGTAAAGCTTAGTATTATCTTTTTTATTTTTAATTCTGGTGTTGGTTCTTCTGTTAGATTTTGAATGTTTTCAGCTTTTATGAAGTTAGGNAGAATAGCTCTGTTTTTTTCGTATAAACCATTTATTTTCCATATTGCCATCANGTTCCCGCTATCATCCTCTGCTACTATTTGGATTGAAGGAGTGAAGCATTTTTTAGTTATAAATAAAGCTAATCCTTTTGTCTTCAAGCAGTTCGGAAAAACCTCACTTTGACTTAAAGGTAGGTTATCTATGGGTATTTCATCCGGTATTTTCCATGATATATCTATTTTTGACTCCAACTCTCTTATTTGTAATAGAAAATCTTCTTTACTGAGTGTTTTTAGATTGTAGTATATGTAGGGTGAGGAACTTGGTATATAGTTTTCTATTTTTTCTGATATGAAGAAGTTATTATCTTCTTTCGTATCTTCATAATAAGTTTTGATGTAGTATAAATCTAAATCTGAGATTAAATCTTTTGGAATGGATATAGGAAGAGAGTAATTTGTTGCAGAAGCTTGTCCTTCCCAAATCAAAATCAATCCGCTTTGTTTTCCGGAAAAGAGTTGTATATTAAAGTTCTTCTGAGTATTTTCTTTTGGAAAAACAAAATTTATTTTTGAATCTAAATCTTCATCTTTCGGAGGTAATATGACCATATCAACAGGTGAGTCAAGTCTTTGGTTTATANTACCTTTGAAAATTCTTCCATCCTCTGATTTGGCTATTATTGGTATATTTTCCCCGATTTGAGATAGAAATATAGGAATTTTATCCCCTCTTTGTGGATTTACTTCATAGTACTCTTTTTTAGGTATGATATTTAGAAGTTCAGAGATGTTCAAATCAGGCAAAATAGTTGGAGCTATCGGTGCCAGAAAAGATATGGTTGGATTAGAAATAGGTAGATATACTTTTGCATAAGATATGNTATCCGGAAAGTTTAAGGTTATATCTTTCACCTTTACTGCTTCCTGAAATCCTATGAAAGTTTCCTCAAATATTGGGAAAATAACATATGATAAATTCTTGGTGTTAAGGTAGGTTGAGATTAAAACTATATCTTTCGGGAATTCTAAATCTNCATCAGTNATTCCTGCTNATTTAAGAGCTTCTTTAAAAANAGGTTGAAATAAAAGAGCATTTATTCCTTTGCCTTTTTTGGGAATGAAAGTTGATATCGTAAAATCAGCGGAGATAACATTCTGTTTGAAAACGATATTTTCCTTACCTTGCGATTTATATTCTTCTAATATTTTGTCGTTTTCTGTGATAAAAGATTTTGTTGGGATAAGTGGTTCTTTTCTATCTAAATTTATTCCTCCTGCTTCTACCGGAGCTAAGGAGATTTCTCCATCTGTCCAGAATATAATTGCTTCGTTCTGAGTTATTTGAGCTGCGTTGACTGAGCATTGGATAATTGTGCTACCATCTGTGAGATTAACTATGGATAGTGTTTGTAATGTTGGGCAAACCAGTACAGAGAAGTTTACCTGCAGCTGATTTTCTTTTTGCTGGCTACATCCTGCGATAAAGAAAGAGATGTTTCCCGCTATTGTTATTGCTGATAATAGAAATTTAATTTTAATAAATAGAAATTTAATTTTATTTTTATAAAGCTTATTTATTATATAAAGCTTATTTATTATCATTTTCTTATTTATTATTATTTTATTGCTTTTGATTTTATATTTTTGTTTTTTTTCTAATTTCCTTTTACTTATATTGTATCAGCCTTATATTATATCAGGTTTTTTCGTGGTTATTTTCTAATTCAGGTCTATTTTCCAATTTATATTTTATATTGCTACTTCCCATTTTCCGAGACCATATTTTATTTGNAGTCTTACATCCAATTTTAGTTTTTTTACTATATCGTCTAATATTTTGAAGTTTTCTGGAGAGACTTTTACTATTTTTCCTTGATATTTTGATATTTTTAGAATTGTTTCGTGGATTTTAAGTATATCTGAACTTACATAACCGTTTTTGCAAGTTGGGCATTTTGACATCAGAATTTTTTTTAGGCTATATCCTGATTTTTTTCTTGATATTTCAACAAGTCCAAGTCTTGTTATACCGAAAATTTTTGTTCTTTCTTTATCTTTTTCTATTATACGTTTTATTTCTGAGAACAATTTTCTTTTGAGTTTTTGACNTTTTATATCTATGAAATCAACTATTATTATTCCACCAATTTTTCTTAGTCTTAGCTGTCTTACTATTTCTTTTGCTGATATAAGATTAGCTTGGTAAGCAGTAATGTCTAAGTTTTCTGTTCCTGTAAATGAAGCTGTGTTTATATCAATTGCTGTAAATGCTTCGGTTTCGTTGAATACAAGTTTTATTCCTCCTTCTATTTCTATTTCATCTTTTAGCGCATTTTGGAAATCTTCTTCAATTCCATATTTTTGGAAAATGAACGGTGAATCTGATAGCTCAAATTTTACGTTTTCATNAACGCCTGGTAAAAATTCTTTAATGTATTCCTGAGCTTTTTTGAGNTTTTCTTCTGAGTTTGATACAACTCTTTTAAGTCTTAAAGAAGAATAATCTCTTATAGCTTTTCTTATTATGTCCGAATCTGACCATAGTAATGTAGGAGCAGGGTANTTCTTTATTTTTTCTTTTATTTCTTGATAGATTTTTAGCAACCTTTCAAAATCTTCTCTTATAAGNTCTTCCGGGGTATCTTGNGCCTCAGTTCGTGCTACTATCCCTATGTNTTCTGATTTGATTTCATTTTCAAGTTTTGCCAGAATTTTTCTTATTCTGGCTTTTTCGNAGTTAGACNCTATCTTTTTGGATATACCGATCTTCTTTTCCATAGTGAGGACAACATATTTACCGGGTATTGTGGGATTATCCGAAACCTTTGCTCCTTTACTATCTATACTTTCTTTTTTTATCTGGACTATTATTTCATCTCCGGATTTATACTTTTCAATTTTATTTCTTGAAGGNACAAAAAGGTAGGCGTTTTTTTCTGAACCTATGTTAATGAAAACTGCTTGCATAGATGGTAAAACATCAACTATCTTCCCTTTGTATATGTTTCCTGCTGAAAAATCATCTTGACCGTTGTGCATATCTAAGAGAATTTCAAAGGTTTTACCTTCCTCTAATATGGCAATTCTTGTCCAATAAGGTAGATCCTCTATAAATATCTCTTGACCTGTTTCAATTTTTTTATTTTCTATCTCAGATATTATTTCCTCTTTTATTTCATTTTGTATGTCTTTTGGTAGATCTTTTTCCGAAAAATTTTCTTTTTTTTCTGTGTCCTCCATTTTCTTGTACCTCTCTTTCTGTGTTTTTTTATTATTCACTATTTTCTCTAAAAAATTTTTTTAACTTTCCTAAACATTAACTTTTTTAAACATTAACTTTAATCTATTTTATACAATTTTACCTTTTTTATTTTTTATTATTATTATATTTTATTTGTTTGTATATTTCTTCTGTGAAGGAAAATGCTATTTTTTTTGCGGGTAATGAGCCAGCATCAACGTGCGCACATAT
>AWOA01000061.1 GCA_000494225.1 Candidatus Calescibacterium nevadense OTU 1 | reverse complement strand
GACCTTGTTCTATTTTCTCGAAAAGGTATTCTATAAACCTTGTGCCTTCTCTGCAAGTTGTGCATTGTCCGCATGACTCTTCGGCATAAAATTTTGCCATGATGCGACCAACTCTTGCTATATTTTGACATTCACATATAACAACTACTGATGCNGTTCCTAAAAAAGCTCCGAAACTTGCTATGCTTTCAAAATCAAGTGTAGCTTTTTCTACNTCATCTGGTGTGAGCGGGGGAGCGGAAGTTCCTCCTGGTATTACTGCTTTTATACTTTTNCCACAATCTGTGCCACCAGCAAGTTCTATAAACTTTTTCAGTGGGAAACCCATAGGAAGCTCATACAGACCGGGCCTTTTTACATTACCTGATATACAGAAAAGCTTCGGACCTGTACTTTTTTCTGTTCCTATACTTTTGAACCAGTCTGCCCCTCTATCTATTATAAAAGGAACATAAGATAGGGTTTCAACATTATTGACGCATGTAGGGTAGCCTAAATAGCCTTTTTGAGCAGGGTAGGGGGGACGGGGTCTTGGGTGACCTCTTTTTCCTTCAAGNGAGTTCAAAAGAGCTGTTTCTTCTCCGACTATGTAGGCACCTGCACCTTGCATAAGCTTTATACTNACATCAAAGTTGAATTTACTTTTTACGAACTCTGTTGCTTCTTCTATCGCTCTTTTTAAAATTTCAGTTTCGTACCAGTATTCTCCTCTTATATATATGAAAAGCTCTCTGGTACCTATTGCGTATCCGGATATCATCATTCCTTCGAGTAGAAGGTGTGGAACAAAAGTTATAATGTATCTATCTTTGAATGTTGCTGGTTCGCCTTCGTCAGCGTTGCATACTAAAAATTTTCTCGGAGCTTCTTTGGGGATGAAGCTCCATTTTACTCCTGTTGGGAAACCAGCTCCACCTCTCCCTCTCAGTCCTGATTTCTTTACCTCTTCTATTATTTGGTCTGGATTCATAGAGAGAGCTTTTTCAAGNGCTTTGTATCCTCCACTTTCAATATAGGATTTTAGNGAAGGATCTTTTTTCAAAAGAAGTGGAGTTACAACTCCTTCAAATCCATCAACTTTCCAAACTCTTATTTTTTCTTGGGATGATACTTGGTTTATTTCTACCATTTCTGCGCTCTTTCCTCCTTTTATTCGTTTTTTCTTTTGGTTCNGGAACAGGGGGAATTTATGTNATTTTACTCTTTTCTGGTTTTTACTCTAAGAAATTTTCGAGGAAGTTAATGAACATTTCAGAGGCTTTCTGGTAAAATTTATTACCTCCCGTATTATTTAGGAGTANTTCTCTTACTTTCTGTAAGTCTTTTGATGTTATAAATCTTATNTTGTTGTCGTTCAATGTTCTTTTCACAAAAGCTATGATTTNGTATCTTCTTTGAGAGATTAAAGGTTGTTCTCTTATTCCTTCTTTCTGTTTTAGGTATTTTTCGAAAAACTTCCACGAGAGTTTCCAATCAAAAACGAATGCTTTATATTTTCTATCTAAGCTTACCAACATATTTGGTCTTCCCCCTATTCCTTTTTTAAATTTTAATCTGTTATTTTTTTATTTTTATTTTAATTTATTATATTGTTTTCTTATTTTTAAATAAATAAAGGATAATATTTATGTAATCATTAAATTTTTTTTGCAATTATTTTTGGGTTTAATATATAGTGGTTTAGTATATAATTACGAGATCGCCTTCTTTTACGATTTCAAATAGTTCTATTATATCTTTATTTAGCATTCTTATACATCCTCTTGATGAGGGGGTTGATATATCGTCTGGTGTTCCGTGTATGTATATAAATCTTTCTTTTGTATCTACAATTTTTCCCTCTTGATTTTTACCTTTGTTTATCCCTTCCTCACAACCTTCGAGCCATATAATTCTTGCTGTTATTTTATCCTTTATTTCCCCAAATTTTCTTTCCGCCTCTTCTTTTGAATATGGGACTCTTCCTATGAAGTATGTATCTTCTGGCATACCTTCTCCTATTTTTTTGTATATTCTATGTATTCCCGTTGGGGTTTTTTCTGAGCCAAGTTCGTTTCCCTTCCCGTACTTTGAGGTTGAAACTGGATACTCTTTTATTATTCTTTCATCTTTTATAAGGTAGAGCCTTTGCCTTTCTATTGAAACAAAAATCATAATAATATGAATTTTAAATAAATAAGAATTTTAAATAAAAANGGGACAGAAGTATAAGNGAAAATCCACAGAAACTCTTTTTTATTTATTATAGAGCTTTTTTATTTAGCTTTCTTTCATACGAATTACTTTTACTATCACTGATATGACATATATTATTAGAAGCAAAGCTATTGTCGGAGCCACAATGGCTATCCCATCATAATTTTTTATCCATGNGGTGAGAAAAGAGAAAATTACTATTGCCGAGAAAATAAAAATAAGAATGGAGAAAAATTTGAGAGTTTTTGTAAGTACAGAGCTTTTATCTTTTCTTAAAAATATATAGCTTGTGATAGAGGAAAGAAGTAGAATGATATAGCCTGATGTACCAAATATGATCCATATCTTGTCAGTTTTTTCTTTCTCAATAAAGAAAAATATGATTGCTATGAGAAATATAATTGTTTCTGCTTTCAAGTATTTTATTCCCTTTTTTTGTGTTTTTATTCTATTTTCACTTTGTTCCTTTTCTGTTTTTGAAATCAGACTTTCTTTTAGTATCAGTCTTATAGATCTACCTATAACTTCCTGTGATAATACCGTAAAAGATATAAAAGAATAGGCTAAGATTTCCTCTATTATTTTATATTTGATGGTTTGAGGGAATAGATCAAAAAATAAGTTTATAAAGCTTGCGATGAATTTTTCAGCCGGTATTTGTTCATAGATGTTTCCGAAAGGTATAATGGTTATTATTGCGACTATTGAGAAGAGCATCCCAAATATTGAACCTAAAAACGATATATTTGGTATATTGCAGTATGATCTTATTCTCTTTGAAACTATTGATGATAGGACTATTGAGTTAAATCCTCCCCAATATGCTGATGTTGCTAAGATGAACATAGATGGGAATATATCATTTTCATTTGCGATAGCGGGGCTTAAAATTTTTTCTGTGAAAGTTTGTGGGCTGTTTATGATACTTTTTATAGCCAGAGCACATCCTATAAATATTACTATTGTGAGAGAAATTACATGTGAAGTTGATTTTATTTTGGTTCCGCCCCAGTAAGGTAAAAGCGATATAGTTAATATGTAGAGCACGATAAAAATTTGTATTGTTTCAGAGCTTAATATCTCACTGTGATGAGGAATATTATGATAAATAGTTCTGCCTAGAATAAAGGAAATTGCAAACACTAAAACAGATAGAATTGTTGATATCCCTAAAAGCATTTGTGAGGTTTGCCTTATTAATCCAAGTATTGTGTAAAGGAAAATTGATATTGCAACGGAATATAATATTTGAGGATACTTTAAAAAAATTTCCGAAGTCGTATCCGTTAATATAAAGAACAAGGCAAGCAGATTTATTGTGGAAAATATAAAGAATATTTTTCCTGCTCTTTCTCCTGCATATTCTCTTATAATGCTTATTAAGTTCTTCCCTTCATTTTTTACTGATACAAAAAGTGATATATAACTTGTTATGAATGAGACAAAGATTGATCCAAAAACAATATAAGGTAAGAGGGCTCTGATTCCGAACTTTAATCCAAAATACACACTTATTATTGTTGGTATCCCTATTGTTGAGACCAGAAAATAGCTCAGAGGAAAAATCAGCTTTTCTGGTATGTATTCTGTTCTATCATATTTTTCTATTGCGGGTGTTGGGCTAACACAATTGAGTTCGGACCTTGATATTTTGGAGATAAGAAAATATAATATAACTCCGAAAAGTAACGGAAGAATGAAAAATTCAGCTATACCGATCAAGCTTTCAATGCCTATCATATTTGAAATGATTTCATCTACTCCAAATTTAGTTATTTGTATTATGCGTGAAAAAAAATCGCTCAAATTTTTTGGATTTTGTGATAAAAATAAAGGAGATACTGAAACGATAGCTAAAATCAAGATTAAATTACGTTTCGCATAAAACCTACTGAAAAGTGAATTATGAATGTTTTTCTTTCTATCCCATATCCTAATTCAAATCTGAAAATTCCAAAAGGTGTATCTAACATAATTCCTGGACCTGTTCCTTTGAAAAACTCTAATTTATCTCCGTCGTGAAATACATTTCCCACATCAAAGAAAAAGTAAGGTGTTGCAAAAAAGATTTTTGGTGCGTATATTTCTGATAGTAAAACGATTTTATTTTCAGCTGTTTTTAATTTTTCAAGATTTTCTTCTAAATATTCTGGGGAATACAATTTTTGAGGAAAAATTGATATCTCTTGGTATCCACGCGGACCGCTCATACCTCCTATAAAAAATCTTCTCTCTATAGGAACATCATAAAGATTTTCATATAACATTATTCTTCCTATGGAAGCTGCTAATCCAAATCCTCCAAGCCTTCCTATGTTGTAATACTCTCCCGCTATTTCAATCTTTGATGAAAAATTTTTACTTATAGGTTTTATAATTTCTACTTTTGTTCCGATTTTGAATTGATGGCTCTTGCTGAATGCCTGAGTGAAAGATATTGAGGGGAATAGCACAAATATTTCCTTTAGACCTGCATTTTCAGGTCTTAATTTGATAGCTTTATCATCCCATGATATAAGTTCTCTTAATTCAAATGACGCCGGTATTGAGATTTTTATCTTCGGGTGGGATTGGGACAAATTTGCTGATGAGAACACGGGTTTTCTCAAGGTAAATAAAAATGTGCTCATGTAAGATGGAGAAAAAATCAAAGACGAATCAAAGTTTCCTATAAGTTTTCTTCTTATTATTTCTGCGCTTGCTCCGAAAAATGTTATACCGAAATCTCTTCCAAAGGGAAAAATCCAATAAGCTGCTCTGAAATTTGTTCTGAAATCTACGCCTGAAAGCAGGATATTTTTTCTCGTATATTGTATCCCACCCCTTATACCTTGTACCGTTGATAATCCACCTGATACTTCTATTTCATTTGGCTCATTTTCTATCCCTTGAATTGTTAGCATATATTTTTTTGTCGGAGGTAATTGGAAGAGTTTGTTTTTTTTACTCTCATCTTTTTCGTTTGAGATATTTTCTTCTTTTTCGTTTTTTATATGTGATTCTCCTAATTCTGAGAGATTTATTTGAAAATGTTTGAAATATTGAGTTCTTATGAGTTCATTTTCTATTCTTTCTAAATATTTGCCAGATATTATTTTACCTTCTTTTATATCTGCAATTTTCTTTATGTATTCGGGNGANGTTTCGGTGTGTATAAAAACTTGGCCGAGTTCTGATTTTTTTTCATCTCCAACNTAAACAAGGTAGATATTTTTTAAAANTTTTGTTTCCNTCTCTTCTATAACTTCTATTTTGAATTCTCTATAACCTTTATCTTCTAAATATTTTTGTAGATTATCTTTCAGGTCTGATATTTTTTCGAAGTCATAAAACATAGGGGTTTTAGGTATAATGGTTTCANTATTTTCAGGAAAATTCAGGNCTTGAATTTTTGAGATTACTGTTCTTTCTCTTTCTTTTACATATACATCTACTTTTATTTCATTTTGAATTTTTGTTTTTTGAACTTTTTCTATTTTGAACTGGTCAAAACCTTTTGATTTAGCATATCCTACAATTTCATATATAAAATTGTCAATTTGCCTTTCTGTATATAATGCGTGCCTTATGTAGAAAATATTTGTTATACCTTTGGTTTCTACCCCGATTTTTCTTTTTATTTCGTCTTCGTCAAGTTTTTCAAGTCCGTAGATTTTGAAGTCTGTAAGATAATAGAGGTTTGCAGGCTTTACATCTATACTCAAAATTGTTAGGTCTTCAAGCTCAATTTCCTTGTATTCTATGTTATCTACTGGTATTTCTTCTTTTTTGAGTGATTCTGATATCAGGTTCTTTATAGATCTTTCAGATATGAATTGGAGTTTCGGAATTTGTGAAAGTATTTTCCTTGTATTTATTCCTAATTCCTTTTCTCTCTCTATATTTAGAAAAACTGTGTATCTTTTGTTAGGCTTTATTGATATTTCGATTGAAGTATCTTTTTTTTCTATTTTTACTTCGCATTTGAAAAAGCCTCTTTCATACATAAATTCTCTCACTTCTTTTTCGATTGAATTTATGTTGCTGTCTTTCGCTACTTTATCCTTGAAATTTTTCTCTAACTTTTTCAGTAATTCTTCTTTTTCCTCCTGGCTTACTCCGCTTATCTTGATTTCGCTTATCTTTTGGAATCTACCAGATATTTTTATGTTGAGTTCTGATTCTTCAAACCTTATACTTTTGAGTTCTATTGAGCATTTTTGATCAATTAATCCTTCTTCTTTTAGGATTTGTTCGCATATTTTTTCTTCTGATTTTATATCTGATATGAATTTACCCTCAAACTCATTTTTGATTTTTGTTTTTATCTCTTGCAGTTCTTTGAGTTTTTCCATAGTTTTGTCGTGGGTAATATTTACTTTCTTTATTATTATGTTTGGGAGTATTGAGACTACTTTGTTTTCTATTTTGAAGTTATTTATGATTTTGGACGATGTTAGGTTCTTTAAAATATTTTGGAGCTGTATTGTGNTGATACATCTTTCTTCAAGGCTGCATATAAAATCAATAAGTCTTGAACTATATTTTTGAAATCTGTTTTTTTTATCTTGGTTTTTATCTTCCCAGTCTTCACAAGTTATGTTTGTATTGTCAAAACTATTTATTACTATGAATTTGAATTTTTCACCTTCGCATTTAGCATAAGATTTTTTTACTGTAAATGTATGGATTGCGAGGAAAAAATGAAAAAATAATGATATAATTACTATTTTTGTTATTTTACTGAATGAGTGAGAGGAAATCTTCATCTATTTCAATTTTACTTCTGTCTGGTCCAAATGAATTTATAACAACTTTCAATCCGAGTTCGTTCTCAATTATATTTTTTATTTCAGATGCTCTCTTTAATTCACAAGGTACAGGAACTACTTGGCTTATATCTACCGTTGTATCTGGCTCATCTATTTTTAGGTCTTTATGTAAATATTTTTCTATGTAAAAGGATTTTTTGAGTTTTTCAAGAACATCAGTTTTGGTTAGAGCTAAAAAATCAAAGTAAGCTATGTTTTTTGAGTATTTCAGAAGTGGTATGTCTAACCAGCCGACTCTTCTGGGTCTACCAGTTGTAGAACCGTATTCTCCTCCAAGTTCCCTCAAAATTTGAGCCTCATTTTCGTCTTTAATTTCAGAGGGGAAGGGACCACCTCCTACTCGTGTTGNGTATGCTTTTACTACTCCCAAAATAGCGTCTATATTTTTGGGATTAATCCCAGTTCCGCAAATTGAACCCCCCGGGGATGTGTTTGTTGAGGTAACAAATGGATAAGTTCCAAAATCAACATCTAAAAGGATTCCCTGTGCGCCTTCAAGTAAAATTTTCTTTCCTTCCTCTATTTTTTTCCTGAGGAGTTTTTGTGTATCTGTCACGANATCATATATTTTTTCTGCAAACTTCATAAGCTTGCTATAAATTTCTTCAAGATTGATATCACTATCGTAATCGGCGTGATCGAAGCTCTTTATGAGTTTTTGAGCGTATTCGATGTTTTCTTCCAGNAGGTTTTTGATTTCTTGTGAGAAAATGTCCTTTATTCTTATGCCGTGTCTTGCAACTTTGAATTCAACTGCCGGACCGATTCCCATTTTTGTTGTCCCTATTTTTTTGTTTGTATCTAGTAGAGCGTCTAATTTTTTGTGGATAGGTAAAATTATGTGACATAGGTTTGAAATGAAAAGTCTCCCTTTAAAATCTATCCCTAAATCTTTAAGTGATTGGAATTCTTTTTCAAGGACATCTATGTCTATGAGAACTCCATTTGACATAACTGCACAGCAATTTTCTCTTAGAATTCCAGATGGTATTGTGTGTAGAACTATTTTTTTGTTGTCAAATACTACCGTATGGCCTGCGTTAGGTCCCCCTTGAAATCTCACGGCGTAATCAAAGTATTTGGAGAGGAAATCTACTATTTTCCCTTTGCCTTCATCTCCCCATTGAGCTCCTAGTACGAGTAAAACCTGAATTTTCCTCACAAGTTTTTAAGTATATTTTTTGGATTTATTTATGTTTTTTATAAATTTATTGTTTTTTTTGCTCAAAGCAATTGGATTACATATTATCAACTACTGCTTTTGCGAATTCGGAGCATTTTACTTCTTTGGCCTCAGGGTCTTGTCGTGCGAGATCGTAAGTAAATATCTTTTTAGAGAAAGTTTTACTTATGCCATCGTAAATGATTTTCGCTGCTTCGTTCCATCCTATGTATTCAAACATCATGGCTCCTGAAAGGATTAAGGACGTTGGATTGACCTTATCAAGACCTGCATATTTTGGTGCAGTTCCATGAGTTGCTTCAAAGATTGCATAGTAATCTCCTATGTTAGCTCCGGGAGCAACTCCGAGACCACCGACAAGTCCGGCTAACGCATCAGAGATATAATCTCCGTTTAAGTTGGGACATATTATGATGTCGTATTCATCTGGTCTTGTGAGTATTTGTTGGAACATGTTATCTGCTATTCTGTCTTTTATTATTATTTTGCCATTTTGTGGTTTCCCTTCTGCCAGTTCTGCTTCTTGGATGGTTTTATCNNNNAACTCTTCTTTTGCTGTTTTGTAGCACCACTCCCTGAAAGCTCCCTCAGTGTATTTCATTATGTTTCCTTTGTGCATTATTGTTATGCTTTTTCTGTTTTTTTCGAGAGCATATTTTANGGCTTTTCTCATAAGTCTTCTTGTCCCAAATTCAGATATTGGTTTTATTCCTATTCCTGAATCGTCTCTCAAAGATATCCCGAATTCTTCTTTTAAAAAGCTTCTTATTTTTTTAGCTTCTTCTGAATCGTATTTCCATTCTATTCCCATATAAACATCTTCCGTATTTTCTCTAAAAACGATGGAATCAACTTTATCTGGATATTTGAGAGGGGAGGGTACTCCTTTGAAATATTTTACTGGTCTAACGCAAGCGTATAGATCAAAAATTTGTCTTAATGTGACATTTATTGATCTTATTCCGCCACCGACGGGGGTTGTGAGTGGTCCTTTTATTGCGATGATGTGTTCTTTTATGAGTTGAATTGTTTCTTCTGGTAGCCATTTTCCTACTTTTTTGAAAGCGCTTTCACCTGCAAGAGCTTCTATCCAATTTACTTTCCGTTTCCCACCATAAGCTTTTTTTACCGCTGCTTCAAATACAATTTTTGCCGCGCGAGAAATATCTGGTCCAGTTCCGTCTCCCTCTATGAAAGGTATATCAACCTCATCAGGAACAATAAGTTTTCCATCTTCTACTTTTATTTTCGCCATGGCAATTCAATTTTAGGTAGTTTGAATTTATTTTTTGTTATGATAAGAATTTTTTAGCTTTTGGAGTTTTTTTTAAATATCAAGNCTTGTTGCTTCAATAGCATACTTCATTATGAAATCTCTTCTNGGCTCAACTTTTTCTCCCATAAGTATGGTGAATAGCTCGTCAGCTTTTTGTGCGTCATGAATTGTGACTTTTTTTAGAACTCTTGTTGCAGGATTCATAGTCGTTTCCCAGAGTTGTTCTGGATTCATCTCTCCCAATCCTTTGAANCTTTGAACTATTATACCTTCTCTCCCNGCTTGTTCTGCTTCTTCCAGCAACTTATCAGGGTTTCCATATTTTTTTACCTCGTCGTGTTTGCCTTTTAGAAGAGCTCTTGCTATTGATGAGAGTTCTTTTTCGTCTTTTATTTTTAGAATTTTACTTAGCCCTCTCTTTAAAATATACTCTTTAAGCTCTGCATCGTCTTTAAGATATATATCTTGGTTTTTCTCTCTTACCCTGAAAAGTGGCGGTTGAGCTATGAAAAGGTGGGAGTTTTCAACAACTGGTCTCATATATCGCCAGAAGAATGTTAGTAGTAGTGTTTTTATGTGAGAGCCATCTATATCAGCATCTGCAAGAAGTATTATTTTATGATACCTTAATTTTTCTGGGGAGCAATCTTTACCTATACCACATCCAAGAGCTGCTATTATTGCCTGAATTTCATCGTGGTTCAACATTTTTATAAGAGAGGCTTTTTCTACGTTCAAGATTTTTCCCCTGAGTGGTAGTATGGCTTGAAACTTTCTATCTCTTGCTTGCTTTGCGCTACCACCTGCGCTTTCACCCTCAACTATAAAAAGCTCAGCTTTTTCTGGGTCTTTTATCTGGCAGTCTGCAAGTTTTCCTGGGAGGACAATTTCTTCCTTCACTCTTTTCCTTACAAATTCTTTTGCTTTCTTTTCTGCTTCTTTTTCAAGATGAGTTTGGAAAACCCTCTTGGCTATTGTTTCTATTATTTTGGGGTTCTCTTCAAAGAACTTCATTAATTTTTCGTATGCTAATGATTCAACTATGCTTTTTACTTTGGTGTTTCCGAGTTTTGCTTTTGTTTGACCCTCAAACTGCGGATCCGGGAGAAATACCGAAATTGCTCCTACAAGACCATCTCTTATATCTTCTCCTGAAAATACTATATCCTTTTTGAGTATTTTGGGAGCGAATTGGTTTATAGCTCTACTCAAAGCAGTTTTGAAACCTGTAAGATGTGTTCCGCCATCTGTTGTTCTTATAGTGTTTGCGAAGGAGAGGACAATTTCCTCACTTTCCTCTCGGTAAAGGAGTGCGGCGGAGAATCTTATATCTTCCTTTTCTCCTTCAATCTCTATCGGATTCCTGAATAGAACTTGGGAATTTGAAGCTAATTCTTTTACGAGTCCGCTCAGTCCCTCTGACGAGAAAAAGGATTCTTTTTGTCCTGTTCTTTTATCTTGTAGAATTATTTTCAGNCCCGGGATTATGTAGGAAATTTCTTTGAGTCTTTCTTTTATTANATCATATGAAAACTCTGTTGTTTCAAAGATTTGAGGATCTGGTTTAAATCTGACCCGTGTTCCTGTTTCTTCGACTCCGCTTTCTTGCTTTATTTTTGTTGGAATAACTGGTTTGCCCCTTTTGAATTTCTGATATGCGAGCTTTCCATCTCTTTTTGACCAAACTTCAAGTTCTTCTGAAAGTGCATTTACAACAGATGCTCCAACTCCGTGTAATCCACCTGAAACTTTATAAACTCCCTTTTCAAATTTTCCTCCTGCGTGGAGTTTTGTGAACACTACCTCCAAAGCAGATGTTCCAGTTTCCGGATGTATGTCAATTGGGATTCCTCTTCCGTTATCTTCAACTTCGCAGGAGCCATCTTCAAGGATTCTAACAACTATTTTATTGCAAAAACCAGCAAGAGCTTCATCTACCGCATTATCTACAATTTCCCATACAAGGTGGTGTAATCCTTGTGGTCCCGTTGAACCTATGTACATTGCGGGTCTTTTTCTTACTGCTTCCAGGTCCTTGAGTATTTTTATCTGTTCTGCCGAGTACTCTTTTGAATTTGAGGAGATGTTTTTGGATTCTGGCTCTTTTGTTCCCAATTTCTGGTTATTTTTTTCTTTTTCGTCTTTTTGTGGCTTGTGAGCTTTTGTAATTTTTACTTCTTCCCTCTTTTCCTCTTGATTTTTCCCTTCTTCTGTTATTATGTCTTCTATTTTTTCAAACTCCATCTTTTATTTTTCTCCTTTCTTTTTCTTTTTTTCTTTTTTGTTTGTTTATTTGTTCATTTAATTGTTTTTTCTTCCGTCTTTATGTTTTCCTTTTGGGTTTTTAAATCCAAAACCCCTGTGAAATCCATAAGTATAAAAGTCTTTAAACATTATAGTTTATAAATAATAATATAATATAATAATATTAAATTATAATAATATTATAAGCTATTATTATTTTTATGATTATATAACATAAATAATTATATAAAATTTAGTTATAAAAATAGTATAGGATAGTAATTTCAATAATTTTCTGGAACTATTGTAAATTTTCTGAAATTATCTTTGGGATTTCAGTGTTTTGGTAATATTATTTTATATACCCCATGAAAGCAGGGCGGAGCCATAAGTTATACCTGCTCCTAATGAGACAAGTGCTACAAGATGATTTTTCTTGAGCAGTTTTTTTTCGAACATCTCGTCAAGGGCAATATTTATTGAACCACCTGATGTATTTCCTACAAACTCTATGTTATCATATACTTTTTCTTTTGGTATTTTGAAGTGCTCGCATAGTCCTTCTGTTATTCTTCTGTTTGCCTGGTGTGGCACGATCCAGTCAAGCATATCTATTGTGATTTCATTCTTTTCTAAAATTTCTTTTAGTGCGATTCCCATATACTTTACTGCAAGTTTGAATACCTCTCTCCCTTGCAACTTCATAAAATGCATTCTTTCTTTTACTGTTTTTTCTGATGGAGGATTTCGNGATCCGCCTGCTGGTATTATAATTTTATCGTACTCGTCTCCTAAAAGACCGAGTTTGAAGTCTATGAGTCCAAATCCTTCTGTTCTTGTCATAACAACTGCGCCTGCACCATCGCCGAAGAGTATGCAACTTGATCTATCTTGGTAGTCCGTTATTATGGAAAGCTTATCTGAGCATACAACAAGGACATAATTTGCTTTCCTTGCTTTCAGAAACGTATCNGCTATTGAAATTCCGTATATGAAACCGGAGCATGCCGTATTTATATCCATACCCCCTGCATTTTTAATTCCCAGTTCTTTTGCTAATATTCCTGCTGTGCATGGTATAGGGTAGTCTGGTGTTATTGTGCAGAAGATTATGAGGTCTATTTTTTGTGGAGATATTTCGGCCATTTTTATTGCTTTCTCTGCCGCTTTTATTGCCATCGTTGAGGTGTATTCATTTTCACTTGCTATTCTCCTTTCCTTTATACCTGTTCTTGAATATATCCATTCATCTGTGGTATCTACCATTTTTTCAAGGTCATGATTTGTCAGAACATTTTTGGGCAAATATGAACCTATTCCTATTATACCAGAGAGATTGTTGTTTTTTTTTGTGAACTATCATTGAAATAACTTTTTGTTTTTTATTTTACGTTTTATGTTTTGTCATTTTTTTTAATTCAGCAGTTTTTTAATTTTATAGCTATTTATTATTGAAGATTTAGCTTCTCTCAAAAAAGGGATTTTACCTTCCTTTGAATTCTGGTTTTCTTTTTTCAAAGAAAGCTTTTACTCCCTCTATTGCGTCTTCCATTTGTGAGCATATAGATTGTGCTAATGCTTCAATTTCGGAGTGAGCTTTGACATGAAATTCTCTTTTTAATATTTTCTTTGTAAGTTTTATAACGTATGGGGCATTTTCTGCTATCTGACGGGCTGTGTTCAAAGTCTCTTCTTCTAACTTATCTGGTGGTACAGCTTTAGCTACGAGTCCTATTTTCTCTGCTTCTTCTCCTGTTATGAACTTTGCTGTAAATAGAAGTTCGCAAGCTCTTTCAAGTCCAACGAGTAGAGGCAGGGTGTAAGTTATTCCCATTCCGGGATGTATTCCGACTTTTGCAAAGTTTGCGGCTATTTTTGCGTCAGATGATGCTATTCTTATATCGCATAGGAGAGCAAAAGCAAGACCTCCCCCTATTGTGTATCCGTTCAAAGATGCGATAACGGGTTGTTCCACTTCAAGAATTTTCATAAATGAGTTATAAAATTTCATAATACCTTCCCTCATACCTGCTGCTCCTTTCAGACCTTTTTCTGTTGCAAAATGTTGTAAAGTTGAAAAGTCAGCACCAGCACAGAACGAGTTCCCAGTCCCTGTAATTATTACACATCTGACGTTATCGGATGCTTTNATTTTCTCAATTGAATCGGAAAGACCTTCTATTATTTCTGGATCCATAAGATTTCTTCTTTCTGGTTTATTAAAGACTATTTTTACTATTCTCCCTTCATCTATTTCTTGGTATAAAACTGCTTTATTCTTTTTCTCGGACATAAAGCAAAATTTTCCATTTCTGAACTCTTTTTTTAATTTTTTAGAAATTTTTGCAATAAACCTTCAAGTCTTCATAGCCTTGTTATATAAATGAGTTTAAATTCCTCAGGTTTAAATTCCTCATTGGCAGATTAAAACAATGAGTATATGGGAGAATTATATGAGGGAAATAAGGTTTAAATTCCT
>AWOA01000060.1 GCA_000494225.1 Candidatus Calescibacterium nevadense OTU 1 | reverse complement strand
AAATTTTATTTTCTCAAAACCTTCTTCAAGTTCAACATCTGAGTGGGAAATTTTCTCCTTTTCTGCAAATAGGAAAATAGGTTTTTCGTAAAGTATATCACAAAACTTTGCAGAAGGATAACTGTTGATTATAAATTTCCCTTCTCTTAAAAATAAGATTGCATCAGCTCCCATAGTTCCAACTTCAACATTTTCGATTAGCTCATCTTCTCCAACAAATAAAATCTTGTTTTTCCCTGAAAGCCTTTTTGCGTATGTGTCGTAGTGTAAAGCTACGAGGATCTTATCTGTAAAACTTTCAAGAATCTCTTTTAGAATAGACGAATAGCTAACGACACCTATTTTTTTATAATCTTTGAGAATCTTAACTCCTTTGTTTACAATTTCCCTCCTCTTTCTCAAAAGTTCCTCTATAAGTTGAGAAATATAGCTCTCCATCTTGTTTTTGATATCTTGATTAGGATGGAAATCGTTCAGAAAAAATTCTAATTTTTCGGCGTAATTTCTGATTATTACCATAGATGGCCGAACATATTTCAGTTCAGATATAATGAAAACTATGTCAGATTTATAAATTTTATCTCGGGAGGATACAAAGTCAAGAAGCTTTTTTAGTGCCAAAATCAATAGAGAAGATGCTCCCTCGCTTCTGTTCTCTTTTATCTCACGGAAAAATTCCATTTTATGTTCTCAATCAAAGGAAAATAAAAGCACAATACTGAACCGCCAAACAAATAACTGAACCACCAAATAAATATCTTTTATTTATACAGGTAAACAGATAGACATTCATACATCCATATTTATAAATCTCTTGCTACAAGATCATCGTAACTTTGTCTCTTTCTTGCGAGAAAAACTTCTTTACCTTTAATTACAACTTCTGCTGGATGAGGCCTTCCGTTGTAGTTCATAAGCATAGTAGATGTGTAAGCTCCTGCGTAAAGGATACACAAAAGATCTCCCTCAGAAAGGTCTGGTAAAATTATATCTTGTGCTATATAATCTGAATTTTCACATATTGGTCCGACAATGCTAACCTGCTCCTCCTTTTTAGAATTCATTTCAACGGGCATAACCTTTTGATAAGCTTTATAAAGAGGTATTCTTAAAATTTCTGTCATCCCAGCGTCAACGATGAAAAATTTCTTACCACCTGATGTCTTTTTTCTTATTATTTTAGTCAATAAAATTCCAGATGGAGCAGATATAGCTCTCCCGAGCTCAAAGATTATCTTGTAATTTTCATCTGCAATAGGTTTAAAACAGGAGGTATATTCAGAGAAGGAAGGTTCAACTAAATTTTCGTAATCAAGTCCCAATCCACCTCCAACATCAACATAGGTTAAATTTATACCGTGTTTTTTGAGCCTAAAAATAAAATCAAGTGCCAATTCAGAAGCTCTCCTGAATATTTCCATATCTTTTATTTGTGAACCAAGATGGAAATGAATTCCTGAAACAGGCAAACCAGACTTAAAAGCATCTTCATATAATGAAAAAGCTATGCTTTCTTCAAGTCCAAACTTTGAATCCTTCTTACCGACCCCGAGGTATGGATGAAGCTTTTCAAGTTGGACTTCAAACTTTACCCTGAAAGATAATCCGAAGTTTATTTTTTGTTCGGCTGAAAGCTTCTTTATGAAATTATATTCTGATTCGCTTTCTATATTAAGAAGTAATATACTCTTTTCGTTTGCAGATATAATCTCTCCATTTGATTTTCCTACCCCAGAAAAAACTATTTTAGAAGGTAAAAAGCCTGCCCTCTCAGCAACAAGAAGTTCTCCCAATGATACGACATCTGCTCCAAAACCACGCTTTGCTGCTTCTTTAAGTAAAGCCAAAACAGAATTTGACTTTAAAGAAAAACACAAAAGATGATCATAGCCTGCACTTTCCGATATCGCCTTCATTCTGCCTAAAAATTCATCGACAGAATACACAAAAAGAGGGGTGTCAAAATCCTGAGCTAATTTTTTTAAATTTATTTCCCCCCAATGAATTACTCCCTCTTTGTATCCAAACTGTGTAATCATGTTTTATACCTCTTTCATACATCAAACTTTTTTATCTCGTAATTTTAAGATTCCGCATTTGAATTTGCAATTTTTTACAATGTTTTAGATTGAGTAAAGAGAATGATTTGTCAGATGTTCAAACGGCTTTACGTTATGTATGCCTTTACTAATATTTTGTTCTCAATTTTGCGAAAATAAAGAAAAAGTTCTTAAATACGATTAATATTAATTTATAAACATGAGGGTTGAGATACAACAGGCTATTGCTCAAACTCCAAATGTAGATAGAGTTCAAACAAACGTATCCAACCCACAGGTTGCAGAAGCGATAAAACATGCTGAAAATCTTGCAGAAAAAACAGAAGCTCAAAAAAAAGCTGAAGTAGTAGTGCAAATAAATAAATCAGAAAATATAGAACCTGTGAAAGACGAGGATAGAAAAAGAAAAGCTCTTATAACCGAAAAAAAAGAAAAAAGGGGGGACAATAAAAAAGAAAAAGAAGAAGCGAACGAAGAAGGAGAAAGAGAAAAAAGAGAGGAAGCAATACACGCAAAAGATTCAAGGAAAATAGATATAAAAGCTTGAAAAATTTCAGCTCAATTCTTTCTCAACCTCCAAAGTGATTTTATAATCTGAATTATTGTATCTTGTGATAGCTTAAAAAGTTTAATGAAATCATATGAAGAGCAACGCTGAAAATTTTTCTTCAAATAAACCAATTCAATATTTACCCTATCTCTTATCGCTGAAAATATAAGGTAAACAAGAAAGTTTTTTATATCTGGTTCAGGAGTAAAGATTTTTGATTTGAAAGCAACAAATGTTGTAAGCCTACTCAAAATCTGATGTTCAAAAATCCAATCCGGTATGCTATTTAACTCACCTTTATGAAAATATAAAAATGTACGTATGATAAAATATACGAGATAGTAGAAAATGGATGTTAGGATTTTTCTTAAATGACCATAATCCTTATCAGAAATCCCCAAAACTAAATCTGAGTTTCCGAGCTTATCTAAAAAAATTGGAATGTAATTTATGTCGTAAGATAAGTCGCCATCCATAACTATAAAAGTTGAATCTTCTAATTTAGGAGAACCTTTATGCGAACCTAAACTAATAAGCTCCCAAAAGTTTTGGATTATATAAACTATTCCATGGACTATGGCTTTATGTTGCCCTACCCCACCAGATTTGATAAAAAAATTACATTCTCCTATATTGGATTTATATTCTCCTTTTTCTTTACGGAATTTATATTCTTCCTTTCTGCTTTGAGGATTATCATCGACAAAAAGTATTATGAAATCTCCCCCCGGGAGTATATTCCTTATTTTTTCGGATATCTCTATTGGTTTAGAACACTTACCAAATATTGGGACAACAAAAAATATCATCGCTAAATCATAAGTTAATATAAAGAAAGCTAAACCAATTAATTATAAACTTAATTTTGACTACCAGACCAGAGAAAAAATAATATTAAAATTAAAGAAGCAAACAAGTTGCGGTATATAAACAAGCTGATGAAGGTATAGTAAAAAAGAAGTGAATTTCAAAAAGATAAATATAATAGAAAAGCCAAAATGAAAAATAAAGATGATAATATATTATATAAAAGGGGGTTAAAAAAATGAAAGAAAAAAAAGAGGAAAAGGAATTGAAAGGAACTGAAAAGGAAAAGGATATAAAGGGAAAGGATATAAAAGAAGGAGATCAAGAGAGTAAAAAATCAAAATCTTCAAAAATAAAAATGGTAGTTGCAACAGTAGTAGTAGATAATATCACGCAAACACCAGCCGTAGTTCTTAAAGAAGAAAATGGGGAGAGATTTTTACCAATATGGATAGGAATAAACGAAGCAAATTCAATAATGATGGAACTTGAAAGCATAAAATTTGAAAGACCTCTCACTCACGACCTCATAAAAAATATATTCTCTTCCATTGGTATAAAACTCAAAAAAATAGAAGTATCAGATCTGAAACACTCAACTTACTATGCAACACTATACATAGAACATAATGGAAAAGAATATGAAATAGATTCAAGACCTTCTGATGCAATAGCGATAGCTCTGAGGGTCGGAGCAGACATATATGTTGATGAAATCGTTTTTGATAAAACAAGAAGTTCAGAATTTCTCAAAGGAATCCCTTCACAAGTAGCAAAAGAAAAGGAAGATGTTCTGCTTGATATAGTATCGGAAGAAGACTTCGGAAAACTCAAAATGTAATATCAGCAAAGAGAAAATAGTGAATGCAAGATTTGAAAAAATACTTGATAAAATAGCAATAATACTATCAAAAATAGAAAAGAAAAGAGGAAAGATACACGCATATAAAAGGTATGATGTTGCGAGAAGAAATCTTAAAGTAGCCCTTAAAAGAGAAATCACAGAGGAAGAAATAGACTCTGTATTCTTTTATCACGTGCTATATCATATTCAACTCCTGTTTCTACCGAGATTGATAGACCACAAAAGCATAAAGTTTGAAAATCAAGAAGAGAAAGAAATATTTACTCAAAGCTTAAAAAATACCGGAGTAGTTGCAGTATCCGGACACTTAGGGATTCCGGAAATAGCTTCTCTATATTTTTCCAAAAAAGGTGTGAAAGTAAATGTGCTCGTTGAAAACCTCCAAAAAAAGTCGGAAAAAGCCTTCTTCAACTTAACAAGAAAAAACTTCGGCCTAAATTTATTCGTATCTTTGAAGGATTTGGTTTCAGACATAAAGCAAGGAAAAAATGAAAAGGCTTTTGTATTTTTGGTAGATAGACCAATTCCCGGTTCAAAAGAAACCAAAATTTTTGGGGAGAAAACGAAAATAACAGATCTACCTTTCAGGATTTCAGAAAGATTTGAAATGCCTGTTTTCTGGATACTTGCGACAAGATCAGGGGACCAAAAAGAAAAAATCCCTCCCAAACCATCTGAATTTAATTGGGAAATAAAGATTTCAATAAAGCAAATAAAAACATTTGATGAAATGATATCCTTCCTTGAAAAATCTATAAAAGAAAACTATATTGAATGGAATCCATTTTTTATTTACGATTTCACATTCTAAAATATGGGAAGTTTGGAAATCAAGGAAAACAAGGAGAAGTTAGACGAAATAAGAGAAAAAATTTTTCATAACATAAGGAATATAAGAGAAAGAATAAGAAGGGTTTGCGAGCTTTCAGGAAGAAATGAGAACGAAATAAAAATAGTTGCAGTTTCTAAAACATTTCCCCCAGATTTTATAAAGTTTGCTTATGAGGGAGGAATAAAAGATTTTGGAGAGAACTATGTTCAGGAGGCCCTGAAAAAAATAAATGAGCTAAAAGAACTGAAAATCACTTGGCATTTTATCGGACATCTTCAAAAAAACAAAGCAAAATTTATCCCATCAAATTTTGAATACCTCCATTCACTTGACTCAATAGAACTTCTCAGAGAACTTGAAAAAAGATGTTCTATCGCACAAAAAGAAATAAAAGCCCTTGTTGAGATAAACATAGGAAAAGAGCAAACAAAAAAAGGAATTATGCCAGAAAATGTATTTGAATTTTTTGAAAAAGCGATTGAACTTGGTCCAAAATATGTGAAAATCTGCGGACTTATGACCATCCCTCCTCCACCAAAAGATAAAGAAGATTCAAGAAAATATTTCAGAAAGCTTATGGAAATAAAAGAAGAATGTATAAAAAAAGGTATACCGGAAAATATGTTAGCAGAAATCTCAGCAGGAATGTCAGACGACTTTGAAGTAGCAATAGAAGAAGGAGCAACAATTGTAAGAATAGGACGAGCGATATTCTTTGAAAGAGAAAAGAAAGAAAAAACAATTTTGTAGAAAGAAAATTAAAATAAAAAATAAGGGGAAAGACGCAAATCTGAATTGAAAATCAAATGCAAGAAAAAAATAATCAAATTCCTACTTAAATCTCTATAAAATAAGTTCAAGGTCTATAAGAAATCCCCAAAACAGAGTAAAAACCCCACTCTCTATTCCCGCCTATAAAACTAACAAGATGAGTCCCAACTTCAGGTGTTATCCTTAATTTGCTACCAAACGAATATCCAACCGCTAACCTCCCAACCAAACCCCTAAATTCAACGCTCCCACCACCGAAAATATTAGGAACACTTCCTTCAATTAGAATAGCACCAGCAGAGGTAAAAAATCTATCTGTCCCAACAATTAAACTTGGATAAAACCCTATACTACCCTTCTCCTCAGAAGTTAGAGCATATGAAAAACCCAGAACACCCGAAACATAAGGATACTCCTTTGTAAATTGATGCTTAATATCAACATACGCACCAAGAACAAAAATACGAAACCCAATATCCGTATCCTTACCAACACCAACCCTATAATTCCCGACTATTTCAGGAAAATAGAGAAGATCTTTCCCATCTCCCTCATAATATAAAATTACTCCTCCACCAAGTCCAATTTCTTTTTTACCTTTCTCAAGTACCTTCGGCGTTTGAAGCATTGGAACAGTAAAACAACCAGAAAAAATGAAACAAACAAATATGAAAATTATATTCATTAAATACCTCATATTCAACCCCCCACCTTTTGTCCTTACAATACTTAAACTCTACCTTCACAACTAAAATTTATAACAAAAATCTTATAAAAATCAATTCTAAACAAATCTATCACCACAGCTTCCATTAACACAAACTGACATCTCGCCTCAATCCCTCACAGGTTTAATTCACACTATATACCCCTTTTTGTTTCAACGCCTGCCAAAAAAGAGTTTCAATCCCTCACAGGTTCAATTCACACATATACCTGATACTTTAAGGATGAGAATTTTAAAATTTTAGTTTCAATCCCTCACAGGTCCAATAATTTTACTCATGATTATTTTGGTTCAACACGGGAAAGCTTTCAGCGAACAAGAAGATCCGGAAAGAAAATTAACACCTGAGGGCATTTATGAAACCGAAAAAGTTTCGAAATTTTTAGCGTCAGCAGGAGTAAAAGTGAAGGAAATAGTGCATAGTGGAAAAACACGTGCAAGACAAACAGCGGAAATTTTTTCAGAGTATCTCAAAGCACCCTCACAAGTACGAGACGGACTTAACCCAAACGATGATCCTGTCATATGGTTCAAAAGACTTGGAGAAATTGATGATATAATGCTGGTCGGACATCTACCACACCTTTCAAAACTCATATCTCTACTGATTTTTGGAAGCACTGAAAAAGAAATTGTAAAGTTTCGCTACTCCTCTCCTATATGTCTTGTGAGGCAAGAAAAAAACTGGTCTATAATGTGGTATATAACCCCGGAGGTCATCCCGTAATCTGAAAAAAATAATCTGTTTTACTCATCCTTGTATCAAAATGTGCAGATAAAGAAGGTAAAGGTATTAAAGAAGATAAAGGTATAAAAATCACAAATTTCTCCAACCCAGATGAAGCTGCTGAGCGAATCGGAAGCATAGACCGTTGGATTGCAGAATTATCACCTCGGACTTCTACTGTTCCAGAAAATTCAACTGTGCAAACAGCCTCCATATTAAACCTTTTTTGAGTGATATAAGTTTGATAAAATTACACAAAAACCAAAAAATCAAAAACTTAAAAATCAACCCAAAACAATACGGAATGAATGTAGAAGTTCCCCTGACAGAACTTTTAGAACTTCTCTCATGCCGAGAAATAGAACCCCCAGAATGTAAGGAGGGAAAAGTAGAGAAATTTGAATGTAAAGAAGGAAAACAAGAGAAATCGGCAGATTTAGAAATCATCGTCTCTAATTGTAAAGTAGATTTTGGAGATGAGTCCTATTATGAAGTATGGGATGGTCAATTAAAATATTATATTCTTTTAAATCAGGAGCGGCTAAATCAGGAGCAGGAAAAACTTAACATCAGATTTCAGTCGCAGGGAGATATGACTGTTTCAGTATTTACTGATGGGAGAATTGAAACAAAAAGAAGGATAAAATCAGAGAACTCTTCAGTTTAAATTAACTTAAACACACAAATTCGGGGTGATAAGTAGCGTTTACATCTGAAATTTCAATAAAGGCCGACCTATTAATAGAAGATCTTATCCAAAACAGAAAAGAAGCTCATTTATTTGATAACTTTAAGGTAAAGGTAGGAGGAAAAGTAAGAGGAAAAGTAATGGTTGATGGGGGAATAGAAATATCAGGAAGCTACTCAATTGACACATCTCCTGATTCATGTATTGAAGGTGGCCTTAGCTTTGAAACAATCGAACCTATAAAATTAGGAGAAATGGAATGCCCACAGAAAGGGAAGATCAAAGTTAACAATGCTATTATGGATTTCTCACCCGATGGAATAAATGTAACAGTAAATAACTCTTCAAAATTATACACGTGCGAAGAAATAAAAAATATTTTACTATATGAACCTATAGATATAGAAATTTGCGGAGCAACAGACGTAAAAGATATAAGTTTATTTTTAATTCCGATTTCAGTCTTTATATTCTATTTTGTAAGAAGAAAAGTCCATTCCACCTTATGATTTATGAGAAGACTTGAAAACTAATTTAATTTTGCCGCTATTAGAGAATGTATTAATAGAATGAATAAATTAAAGAAGACCAAGAAAGAAAGTTAACCCAAGAAAAACGGAAAAAATGAAAGGTTTTTGGCTCCCCAGATCAAAAGTAAATGAAGCATTAGAATTCAATAAATGTAAAAGCACACAGATTTGTGGCGACAACCTTAATACCTTACTATTCGCTAAAATCAAAAAGAAAAAAACTTACCGAAACCACTTGAAAAAGAGATTAATTTTTACTAAATGCAAAAATTCTAAGTATTAGAAAAATGGAATTAAAAAAAATTAAATAAAAAGAAAAAAGTAGTAAATGGAGGTGAAAAAATGCTAAAAGAAAAAAATAACAAGTTGAAAATTAGTTTTATTATTATCATTATTATTTTTTTATTTTTGATAACTCCGGTTGGCTTTACAATTTTGGGATGTGGGGGGAAAGAGAAAGATAAGCAAAATATATCAGCAGCAAAATTCAAAGACTCTAAAGAAGCTGCGCTTCGTTTGTCTAATGCAATGGGAATTCCAAGTGGAATCTCCTCCGGAAATATACTAGAACGGGACACAACAACAGAAGAAGAAGAAACAGAAGTACCTCTTAATGAAGGAAGTTCAGGAAATACTGGCTCTGCTAAATACATGGCTCCAAAAGCATTCTTAGAAAAATTTTTCAGAAATTTGGGTAATGTTGCATTTGGTACTCTTGTAAAAAAATCCTACAGAATCAAACAGAAACATGGATTTGATATAGGAGATATTCTTTCATGCGATAATATAGAGAAACCAGAGTGTACGGAAGGTAAAGTAGAAAACTTTGATTGCAAGAGCATGTATGATAGGAAAGCCGAAAAGTATTGGATGCAATTAGAAATTGCGCTATCTAACTGCAAAATGGAATATCAAGAAGAAGAAAATGGACAGTATAAAAATATAACAGAGATAGCAGACGGGAAACTTAAAGTATATTTTGAAATCGTAGAAGGGGGCAGAATGGTATTTGAAGCTGATGGTGATATAACATCATCAGAACTAGTTAATGGAGAATTAAGATCAAAAGTAAGAGTAAAACCATCTAACTTTAAAATCGAAAGTTACGCAGAGGAGATAAAGTCTAAGGGGGATTCTGGAAAATATGCTCAAACTGTAATATCAACTGGTTTAATTTCAGGGAAATTGTTAATAGAGGATCTTATTGAGAACAAGAAAGAGGAATTTTCATTCTATGACTTCAAAACAAAAACGGAATATAAATATACAGAATATTCATCAAGCGAAGAGATTAACTACGCAGAATCAATAGATGTCAAAATAGAAATATCTGGAATTTATTCTGTTGATACTTTTCCCGATTCGTGTATTGAGGGAAATTTTCAATTTGAGACAATAGAACCTATAATCCCATCTTTGGAACGTAATTGTCCTATGTCGGGAAAAATCAAAGTAAATAACTCTACTTTGGAATTTTCATCCGATAAAGTAATCGTTTCTGTAGATAATCAACGAGAAACCTATTCCTGTGAGGAGTTCTTATCTTTATGTGAATACGAGCCAATGGGAATTATATGTGGATCGGCAGGTGTTGGGAGTACTGGGGGTGCTAATCTCATCTTTCTATTAGCTCTTTCTTTTATTCTGTTTTCTATAAGAATTAAAATCAAAAAGCACTCAAAAAATTAAGCCATAAATAAAAAGAATAAAAGAAAGAAAAAAGAATAAAAAGTTACAATGAAAATCCCGATTATTTAGTAGGAGCAAAACAAAAATAAGGAGTTAATACGAATCTATAATACGAAAATCTATCTGAAAAAAATTTTTCATATGAAATAAATTTTAAACTTTTCGGAAAAAAGTATAAACTGAAAATTTATACTTTATATTTTGAGGTATGAAAGCAGGATTGTTTTATTTGTTTGAAACGCTTGGTGAAAAAAGTCCCGCACAAGCTTATAAAGAAGCCGTTGAGGAAGCTGTATTTGGAGAAAAACTCGGCTTTTACGCTGTATGCCCAGCCGAACACCACTTCGCAGAACACTACGGAATCATGCCAGATACACTTGATTTCCTCTCCTGGGTTGCAGCAAGAACAAAAAAGATAAAACTCTGGCCTATGGTAATAGTTACTCCTCTGAACGAACCAATAAGACTTGCAGAAAGAGTCGCTATGTTAGACCAATTCTCAGAAGGAAGAGTTGTTTTCTCCGTTGGGTCAGGATACAGGGCATATGAATTCATCCCATTCGGTCTTGACATAAAAGATAACTGGAAAATAATGAGAGAGTCAATAGAGTTCTGCACAAAAGCGTGGGCAAACGGTAAAATTTCATTTGAAGGTGAGTTCATAAAAGTAAAAGATGTTGAAATCCAGCCAAAAACATTTCAAAAACCTTTCCCACCTGTTTATATAACTACAACAAGAGATGACCAGATAAGGTGGGCAGCAGAAAGAGGATACTATGTTGTACCATCAGCTGGATTTTCAATTTATGAGCTCAAACACGTCTTTAACCTATATAAAAAATACGCGGAAGAAAACGGAAGAGAAGATATGCCAGAAAAAGTGGCTTTCAAGTGGATATATGTTGATAAAAGCTTAAAAAAAGCACGAGAAATCGCAGAAAAATATTTTATGAAAACACTGTTTGCCTTCTTCCAAGGCGGAGAACACCTTTATAACTTACTCGCAAGAAAACTCAAAGAAACATGGCCAAAAGATAAACCCTGGCCCGGGAAAGAAAACGAAATAAACTTTGATACTCTCACAGGAAACATAGAATACACATCTTGCGCATGGGGAGACCCTCAAAAAATAATAGAGATAATGCAGCTTTTGAAAGAACAAGGAACTACAATGTTCATAGGAGGATTTAATATGGGCGCTATGCCTACCGAGCTTGTCAGAAAATCAATGAAACTTTTTGCTGAAAAAGTATTACCGTATGTCTGAGGAGGTAAACCATGAAAGGGAAATTAAGTGTTTTCTCTCAAATAGGTCATCCACTTGAAATAAGAGAGGTTGAGGTTCCTGACCCACAAGAAGGCGAAGTTCTCGTAAGAGTTCTGAGAGCTAATATCTGCGGTTCTGATATGCATATGGTAACAGGTGAAGCTTTTAGAGCTTTCGGAGGTCTTTTTTACCCAATAGTTCTCGGACACGAATTCGTAGCAAGAATAGAAAAAGTAGGTAAAGGAGTAAAATCAGATTACTTAGGAAAATCTATCTCAGAAGGAGACATCGTTTCTGTATGCTATTTCAAAGGCTGCGGTAGATGTAAAGTTTGTGCTCTTGGTAAGGAGTTCGCCTGTCTGCAAAGTCTCGCTTCCGTTCTGCGCGAAGCTGAAAAACCTCCTTATTTTACCGGAGCATTTGCAGAATTTTATGTGGTAAGACAAGGGCAGAAATTTTTCAAGTTAGATAAAGACGTACCTTTGAACGTCGCATCGGCTATAAACTGCGCGCTATCGCAGGTTATTTTTGGATTAAAAGAAATAGGAATAGAATATGGAGATAATGTAGTTGTTCAAGGAGCAGGGGGTCTTGGAATTTTAGCAGTAGCTGTGGCAAAAGATATGGGTGCTAAAAAGGTAATCGTTGTAGATGCAGTTGATGAAAGGCTCGAACTTGCAAAATATTTTGGAGCTGACTTCACAATAAAATTAGATGGTGATTTCAGAGAAAGAATAGCAAAGGTAAAAGAGCTGACCGAAGGTGGAGCGGACGTTGTGGTAGAAGTTGCAGGAACTCCTCTCGCTGTTATGGAAGGAATAAAGTATATGAGAAGAGGGGGAAAATATCTTATTATGGGAGCTATAAATCCAAAACAAAAGTTCGAAGCAGACCCGTCTGTCTGGATAGGTGAAAATCTTACACTAAAAGGTGTATCTCTCTATCATCCATATACTATCCTACTCTCTCAGAACTTTATAAAAAGGAATGTAGATAAATTGCCTTTTGATAAAATATTCTATGAAGTTCCCTTTGAAAAAATAAATGAAGCAATTGATCTTGCAAAAACCAAAAAATATCCAAGAATCCAAATAAAAGTTTGTGAGTAGAAGGAAAAAGTAATGCAGAAAATTTATTTAAAACTTAGAAATTAAAAAAGGAGGCGAAATCTATGATAAGTTTTACCCTTGATGAAGAGGAAAAAATGATAAAAGATATCGCTGAAAACTTCGGGAAAGTTTTAAGGGAAGGTATGAGAAAGTGGGAAAAAGAAGGGGTGCCCTATGAGATTATATCAAAATATCAAGATACTGGTTTCGGAATNATTGATGTTCCAGAAGATATTGGNGGAAGTGGGTTAGGATTTTTCAANAAAGTTCTTACATTGGAGAATTTAGCCTANGGGTGTGCTGGTGCAACTTTATATTTAGAACTTCCCTCAATCGTAAAACATATTTTTGTTCAAGCAGNNCCCCAAATAAAACAAAAATACAAAGACGAAAAAAATTTAAGTTTTTTTATTGATTTTGATGGTGTATTTGAGATAAAAGAAGATGGCTCAGTTTCAGGAAAAGCGAATTCAGTCCTAGGAAAAAATATAAAAACCTTTCTCCTTCTGAAAGATGGGAAAGTTTTTGTGTTTGACGATTTCCAAATAACTCCGAAAAAACCGCTTGCTCTTGATGCAGTTGGAGTAAATGAAATTCAATTCGATTCAAAACCGCAAGAGATATTTGAACTCAAAGATCAAGGGAAGTATTTTATATCTGTCGTGAGGCTATATCTTTCTGCAATTCAGTCAGGAATAATAAGGGCATCGTTTGATCATTCTTCAAAATACGCTATGGAAAGAGTGGCTTTCGGGAAAAAAATAGCTCATCACCAAGGAATGGCTTTTATTCTTTCTGATTTCTCAATCGCGGTCTCTGCTTGCCAACTTTACACCTACAAAGCCGCGTGGTCCCTTGATACAAAACAAGAAGACTTTTTCAGAGTGTGTGCGGATTGCTTTGCTTTTGTATCAGAAACAGCCGAAAAATTCACAGTATGGGGAGTACAGATCTTGGGCGGACACGGATTTGTAAAAGATCATCCAGTAGAAAAATGGATGAGAGAAGCAAAAGCAATTTCCCTACTCTTCGGTGGAAAACATCACGCTGAAATAGATTCAGAACAACTCATTTGAGAAATTAACAATTGAATTAACAATATATTGTTGAAAATTCAAAGGAATTACAATTGCATTAGGCGGGATTTCCAAAGCTCAATAACTGGACAGACAACACTTACATGTCCTGATGATGGTGCAACTAAAATATACAATCTCACTCGATCAAATCACAACTCTTGCATATAATATCTTGAAATTCGCAACTCTAAAACTCCAAACACAATTTATAAAAACTATGGAAGCAGAAAGATATGTTCTTGCAAACTTTAAGATGAACAAAAATCTTTTTGAGGTCAAAAAATGGGCAGAAGAATTTTTAGCTTTGCTTTACAAGGGTAAAAAATTAAAGTTAAAAGTAGGGTGTGCTCCAACGTTCATTTACATAAAGGCTTTGAAAGAAATGGTAATTGGTACAGATTTACTTGTTGGAGCTCAAAACATGTATTTTGAAGAAAAAGGAGCTTTTACAGGTGAAGTTTCTCCAAATCAACTCAAAGATATAAGTGTTGATTTTGTAATAATAGGGCACTCGGAGAGAAGAAATATATTTGGCGAAAACGATGAACTCATATCAAAAAAATTCCTCTCCGCTTTAAAACATAACATTTTACCTATCCTGTGTATAGGTGAAACTAAAGAAGAGAGAGAAAAGGGAAAAACAGAAGAAGTTCTTATAAGACAAATTTCAATTCTCTCGAAGGTTCGGGATGAAATGAAAGATAAAAAAGTAGTTATTGCTTATGAACCTGTTTGGGCTATAGGAACGGGTATTCCAGCAACAAAAGATAAAATAAAAGAAGCAGTAGAACTCATAAAAACTGAAGCGTCAAAATTTATAAAAAATTTCTCTGTTTTATATGGAGGAAGTATTGATGAGAAGGTTGCAGAAGAAATAAAAGATATATGCGACGGCGGACTCGTTGGAACAGCTTCCTTAGACCCCCACAAGTTTTATAAAATCGCCCAAAACTTTGATATATAGGGAATACTCTTTATTACATGGAGAATCTTCTTTATTTAGAGAATCTTCTTTATTAACCCATTAACCAGTTTTTCCTCCCTCCCCTTATTCTTGCCTTAGCAATCAAAAAGTAAATTACAATATACATCAAAAAATGAGCAGAATAAATAGGATGAGCTGAATAACATCCATCCCCCTCAGGAGGAGGTTCCAGAGAAGGTTGCGGTTCAGGAGAAGGTTGCGGTTCAGGCGATGGAGTAACAGGGACAGAAATCTCATCCGAAACCATACCCGCCCCTCCTTCATCATCAACAACTGTGACCTCAACTCTATAATCTCCGCCTGCAGTATATATACAGACCATACGATTTACCCCATAAGGTGTTATAAGGTAATTTCCTTTTCCTGTAAGATAATTTCCTTCTCCCCTCCGAATCTGAACACTCCCTATCCGCTCTCTTATCTGATTAAGAACTGAATCTGGCACGTAGTATCCGCAATCCCAATAATATAACCATATAACCCCATCTTTATCATAGCTCCCGGAAGCATCAAGAATAAAAATGTTTGAATCTATTTTTGATATACTAAGCTGAGCAACTGGTGGTTCATTCGGTGGGCAAAGAGAGTATAACGGTGCTTTCCTTGACCGACCAAAATCATTTGCTCCTGCAACTTGGTAACAGTGATGCCTTCCAAACCTGTGAGGTAATATCTCATCATCATATGATCTAAGAACGCAAGAAACATCCAAGGTCGTAAATGTTTCTTGATTATTTGCACCGGAAGGGAAAGGAATAGAAATAATCACATCTGAAAATATTTTAAATCCTGTTTCAACCCCTGAACAATCATACCAACTCAAAGAAATAATCTTCACGAGTGAGGCGGGAGTCGCTCTCTTTTTCAAATCAATTTCCACTTGTATTGGTATCTTGGGTAAAAACTCTATACCGTTGAACTTTGATACCCTGTCAATCTTCTCTTTCAGTTTCTCATCTACACCTATAAATGAATTCAACCTGAACGCAAAATCAACATAATCTTTTGGTTTGTAATTATAAAGAGTTAAGAGAAAGTCTCCCCACTCCATTTTTAATTCATCACATGGATATCTCCCCTCAATTCTATGAAACTGACAGACTTCACATGGAGTTCTTTTATCAGATTTAAGAACATATTCATATCTTTCTTCACTCCACTCACAAACTGTCCATAAGTTCTTATCTGCTTCTGTCATATCATCATATAAATCCCATATTGCAGAAGCAACATAACCGGGATACTCCCATGAATAGCCNAAAAACATNTTCTCCCTTAACCCGAATATAGAAAAATATTCGTCNCAAAAATGCCTTATCCATTTTTTAACNTCTTGCTGGTNTGGCAAATAAGGTTCGCTCAAAGAAGTTGAACCTTCAAGGTCAATAAAACCTTGGCAAGTATCTTTGGTAGGGTGAGGCTCTCCAANANNGCAATATTTACTTGTATCAAAAGTNTANAGNGCAAGGGCATAAGCAAATCCNCTCTTGAACGCCCATTCCTTTGCCTCAGGAGTATTCACACCACCAGCGGGAGTAATAAAACTATTCCAACATTGAAAACTTGCAAAAAGAGATTTAGGAAATTCAGTTTTATATTCATAAAGCTTATGCATCAGAGCAAATCCAAATAACCTCACAACCTCCGAAGGGGAATGGGCTTCTCGTTCACCAACATATATTTTCCTATCAGAACTATTATAGTAGGATTCATATGAAGGATAACACACCTCATAATTTCCTATTTCCAACACCCAAACCGCATCGAAATTTCTAACCCAAGAAGTATAGATTGCTCTGAAAATCCAGTATGGTGTCCTGAATATATCAGGAATAACTACTGGATTTTCCTCTGTCCCTACCTCTTTTATTCCGCTTCCCTGAGGGCCAAATTCTTTTAACACAACCCTAAAATACTGATCTTTTACCCTGCAATCCCTTACCTCCAAAACTGAATTCCGTGGAACAATATAAACATATGGATCTGGTCTTGACAGGAAATCANATGCCTTCCCTGAACATTCAAAATACCCATCTTCCCTCACTGTTGCCGAACATATAAAATCATCAGCACTAAGCTCATCTTCATCGTAAACATAAACCCCTGCCCCATATGGTGCTAAATATCTTTTCCCATACGGATCCCAAAAAGCAACATACCCCCTGAATGTGTAATGCTCTGTGGAGTGTGGTTCAAGTTGGATTTCCCAACTTTCAGGACCGGTTCCTGTTTCCTCATACTCAACATCTACTCCTTCCTCGGGTGGGGCAAATACCCCTATCTCCTCCGCTGATGGAAGTTCTAATTCTATTGGATCAGGGGGATTTTCAGCTTGCTCTTCCGCATATATCGCTATTTGACTTGGCTTATAATATTCTGCTCCTTCTCTCTTTTTTGCTTCCTCTATCATCTCCCCATAAATGCTTTTTAGGTAATAATCATCTACTCTAACACCAAAAATCTCTCTCCTTGACCTCTTTACTATTACTATGCTCTCTTTTGTGATAATCGGAGTATTTTCAAGCTGAGCATAAACTGACACCCAAAAATCTCCCCTCCCNTTTATCTTCAAAGCAACATAAAAACTTTCTACACCAACCACAGAAAATACCACTTCATTTTCTCCGTATATCCTCACACATCTNTGTGCTTCAATATATACCTTGATCTGCGCGCTTACATTTTCTTGGAAGTTTGCTATGTGAACTACCAAAAATCCATCCGGTGAATTAGGTTCTTCTTGACCGAATTCCCATACAGGATAAAATTCAAGACTTATTTCAAATGGGAAACGTGAGGTTCCAAGTTCAAAATCAGGTCTTTTAACTTGCCATTTTCTCCATCCCTTCCAGAAAGCTTCCCATTCTGTTCCCCCGCTTTCAAATTCCTCACATCCCTCCTTATCGCTTTCTAAGTCATTTCCCTTATTTTTTTCTTCCCCCTTTGTGTTTGGTTTTTCGGCCTTCCCCGAAATCCTGAATTTATAATATTTGAAACTTTCAAATCCAAATTCTGAAAGATTTTTATCTCGAGAGCAAGAAAATAATAAAAACAAAAAAGCAAAAAAAAAGATGATAATTACTCCCGGTTGGTGAGAATTATTCCTTTTCCACCTCACAAAATAAAATTTAATTTTCAGAACAAAATAAAATTTAATTTTCAGAGAATTATTGAGGAGTGAAATTATTTCAGAGCTTCTTGAAGAGTGAAGGGTTCCCCGCAGAATGTAAATTAGAATCACTTTAATTAAGATTTTTGTTTTCTTATTAAGATTTTTGTTTCCTTATGAAAATGAATTCAGCTATTTTTGCAGCGTAAGCGAAAAGCAATGTTCCCAGAACTATATTCACAACGAGAGCAAAAAATGATATTCCCTTGATTTTCTCATGTAAAGTCAGTATAACAAAGGAGAATTCCCCACGAATACAGTAAGATAAAGCTCCCCTCAAAGCAGAGATCTTTCTCAATCCATAAATTATACCAGAAAGATAAGTTGATGCGAACTTGAAAACGAAAGTCATAGCGAGAATAAAGACAAGTTGAGTTAAGTTTATTTTTTCAAGAGTAAAATCCATCTTATACCCGAAGAGAAAGAAGAAAACGCCAATGGATAATTCTCTTATAGGAGAAATGCTCAATTCAATTCTATTTTTTGTTTTCGTTTCAGGGATTACGACTCCTAAAAGAAAAGCAGAAAGAACGCTAGCTGGGACCCCAATTATGTTCGGAATCTCAGAAAATAAAATTATTGCTCCAAAGATAAGAAAAATAAAAATATCCTCATCTGATATTCTGTCTAAAAAATCAGAAAGTCTTTTAGTTATACGATAGAGAATGAAAAAAAATAAGAATATACCAATGAGCTTTACAATGAGTAAAAAGTAATCTTGAAAATCAGGGAAAGAATCTTCTGTTTTTATCCCGGAAAAAAAATACAAAAATGGTAAAAGTAAAATTACAACAAGGTCCTCAAATATAAGCAAATTTATAAGAAATTCAGCTTCTGGATTAGCCAACCTTTTGTAATCAAAAAGCAATTTTGAAGTTATCGCAGTACTTGTAGGGTAAATCACAGAAGCGAGAAAAAAAGAATCAATAAAACCTAAACCAAATCCAAAATGGATTATAAGAAAAGGAAAAANGAAATTGAAAATAAAATCNATTATCCCCGGTAAAAATATCTTTACTGCTCCCCTCAACTTCTCAAAGGAATAATCAAGACCAATAAAGAAGAAAAGCAAAGGAACGGCTATGTGTTCAANGATTTTGAACATAACAGGACTATCTTTTTGTGGAGCTAATATCAAAGATAACAAAATTCCTACGAGCATAAAAGAGAGAACGTAAGGAAATCTGAATTTTTTTAGAGTATATCCTATAGCAAATAGGAGAAGAAAGCTCAATCCTGCAAAGAAAAACTCGTAAGAAACTTGATGAATCATTTCAAAGAGTACTCCTTACAATATTCAAGGAAATTTTTTATACTTTCGATTTTGCCAACGATAAGCAAGCTATCGTTTTCATGTATAATTTCTTCCGGTCCAGGCGAGGCAATAATATTTTCTCCACGCAAAATAGCAACTACCGTAACTCCTGTTTTTTTCCTTATTTGATTTTCACCTATCGTTTTTCCTGCAAGTGGGGAGCCATGCTTTACCCTTATCCACTCAAGAGCAACACCTTTTGCAATAAAATCTATTTTCTCCGTTGGAACTGGTTGGAAATCAACACCGCCTATTACAAAAGCAATCTGTTTTGCTTCTTCGTCTGAGAGAACCACAGTAAAAGCTGGCTCATCTCTCATTTTATCCATTATATGAATTTCCCGCCTACCTGTTGCATGAACTACAACTACAATTTCATCTCCACTGTTCAAAGAAAATGTATATTTTTTCCCTATACCTGCCAGATCAGCCTCTTTGANTTTTCCCATAAAATTTATTTTTCTTCTCCACGTGATATTTTCCCAAAATCTGATTTTATTTATCCCTAAACCTGAATTTTGACTAATTTCTTACAATCAGAAATCAGTTAAAAAATTTACNTNTAAAAAANTCACTGGGAGAAATTTATTCCGAATCCCTTCGCAAAATAGTGTCCTCCATCTACTATCAATGTGACACCGTTTATACATCTTGCAGCTGGTGAAGCGAGAAAAAGGACAGCCCAAGCTATGTCCTCTGGTTCAGCAACTCTACCTTGTGGGGTATCTCTCTTTATTTTTTCAAGTAAATCTTCACTAACTCCTACATTTTTCACAAAACCTTCTGTCCAAACAACTCCCGGAGCGACAAGATTTACTCTTATTTTGTACCTCCCCCACTCCGCTGCTAATGTCTTTGTAAAAGCCTCAAGACCAGCTTTTGAGGTAGCAGAAGGCAGAGCGAAAGGAGAGCCAAAAATTCCTGTGGTAGCACCTATATTTATTATAACTCCACCGTCCGGATTATCTTTCATAATATGGCATGCATATTTGGAACAGAGAAAACTCCCAGTAAGTATGGTTTCTACTATCGCATTCCAACCCCTTAAAGATAGCTCTTCTGAAAGAGAAAGAAAGTTTGCCCCGGAATTATTCACAAGTATATCAAGCCTTCCTTTATCCTTCTTTATATTATCAAAGAGTTCTCTTACTGAATCCTCTTGCCTGACATTAACCTGGTAGTAAGTAATTTTTTTGCCAGTTAATTTTTCTATTTCATCAGCTGCCTTTTGAAGGTTCTCTAACTTTCTTGAGGCTATAATAACATCTGCGCCACACTTTGCAAATTCAGTTGCAATAGCTTTACCTATACCAGTTCCTCCTCCTGTTATGAGCGCAACTTTACCTGAAAATATATCTTCCTTGAAAACCATAGCTCATTAAATTTAGATAAAAAATTCTCATAGGTTTATATTTTATATCAAATTTTTTCCGAAAGATTTAAATTATATCAGATGTTAGAGAAAATAACAAGCATTGATACAAATTTTATAGTGNTATCCGGAATAACTTTAACGATATTATTTATCATAGTAAGCTGGGCTGTATTTAAATATTCACCCGTTGTTTTGAAGACAACAATAGGTTTTGCTTTATTCACAGTAGTCATTTTTATCTCATCTTTGTGGATAGGCATATTGGCAATGAAAAATTTCCTAAGAGAATGGCAAGAGTACGAAATAAGTAGGTTAAAGGAAGGAGCTTTTGTTATAATTGAAAGAAGGAAGAGTACACAAAGGGAAATAATAGAGAGATTCACAGAAAAACCTGATGAAATTCTTGAAGATAAGTTTGCAAAAACCGTTTTTGATTTTATCGGAGTCGCAAATAAATTTGGTCAAATAGAGAAATCAAATAGAAAAATTATAGAAAAAATACCAGTTCCTCAGCGGGAATCTGAAAGTAAATTTATNGGAACCAACGAAGGAATATATCTTATAACATACAAACTATCACAAGATNGAGAGAAAATAATAGTCGCAGGTGAAAATGTAGAAATAAGGATACTTCCAGCACTCGTNGATATGTTGTCNGCCAAAGATGTAGCAATAAAGAAGAAAGAAGAAATTGAAAAAAGTTGGAATGATAAAGAAGAAAAAAAGGGAATAAATTACGCAAAAATTGATGTCGGAGAATTTGAANTNCAAATCTTTCCCCAGGACGAAAATATAATCTCACTTGTTAAAACCCTTGTTAGAGGAACATCTTCTGGATTGATTTTAACCATAATTTTTGCTCTTGCTTTTTTCGCAGTGATAACTTTAATATACATAAGGAAACCACTTATATCTCTGATTGAAGGGTCAGAAGAGGTAGAAAAAGGGAACTTTGAATATGAAATAAAACATGAGGCAAAGGGAGATATAGGCAAACTCATAAAAACCTTCAACGATATGATAAAAGGTCTCAGAAGAAGGGACGCTCAAATAAAGTACAGAAATGAACTTTTAGGAGCAATCAGAGAAATAGGGAGAGCGATTTTGACAGAATATGATAAAGAAAAAATATTTCAAATATGTGTAGATATTGCAGGAATTAAAACGAACTCAAAATGTGCAATATTTTATGATGAAAAAGTTAAATTTTCGGAACAACCATCAATATCAAAAAAGGATATAGAAAATGTTCAAGATGGAGAAGTAATAAACAAAGATCAAAAATACATAATATGCTATGATATATCTGTTCAGAAGGAAACAGAAAGGATACTTTACGGTAAGTTCGTAGCGGAGAGGGAGAAAGAATTTATTCCCGAAGAAAAGGAGTTTTTTAATTCGCTTTTGAGCTATGTATCAGCTGCATGTCAGAGGAGCGATTATGTTTTAAAGTTACAGCTTATGCAATCTATTGATTCATCAACGGGTCTTTTCAACTCACAATTTTTCAAATCAAGTATCAAAAGAGAAACATCTATAATGAAAAGGTTTTCAAGAAATTTTGCCGTTATTCTTATAGAAATTGAAAATTCAAGTGAAATAATAGAAAGGTTTGGATACATAGTATGGGAGGATATAGTAAAAGCAATAGCGATAATAATGAGAAAATCCGTAAGGGTTTATGATATTCCAGCAAGGATTAGAAACGATAAATTTGCCCTCCTTCTACCAAATACAGAATCTCAAAATGCAAAAGTAGTTGAGGAAAGAATAAAANCTCAAATACAATCTGCCCCTGAAATACCTTCNTTACCAGAAATAGAACTTAAACTATCAGTATCATCATATGCTACCGATTACCATAATCCGGAACAAATATTGCAGATAATAGATGAGAAATCTTGAAATAATTACAAAGGATTAAAAAATTCAAGCGATAATAAAGAAAGAGGCATAATTATTAATATAAAATTATTAATATAAAAAGATGTGGAGAAAAGATAAAAGTCCATATGAACAAATTGAGGAAATACAAAAGAAATTTTTGAAAGAAGTCTTTGAAACTCAAAAAAAGAACAAAACACCAATAAAAAAAATAACAAAAGTATTAGTTATATCAGCAGTAGCAATAGTAATAAGTTTATCAATATATAAAGGAAGTATATATCTGAACAATCTAAAATATTTTATAATTTCGCAAACAAAGAAGCTAAAAAAAGAAGAGGAAAAGAAGAAAACAGAAGAAAAAAAAGTAGTTATAGAACCAAGTGCAATTTCCCAAGAATCTAAGCCAAAAAATATATGCGTAATAAGAGTCCCTTTTGACCAAGATATATCAGTAATATCTTCAAAAAAAGGAATAAAGGAAGCGAAAATAGAGTTCATAACAAAGAAGGAAAGAAAAATAATGCTTTACATAGGAGATTTTGTCTCANCACACGATGCAGTATTTGTATCAGCAAGGTTAAACGATAAAGGAGTACAGCACATAGTAAAAAATGTCGGTAATAAATGGAGAGTTTATTTATTTTTAGATTCTCCTTCGTTAGAATTCTATAAGAGGAAGGGAAACCTAACACGAAAAGATTTGGATGATATTGAAAAATCTGCTTCATCAAAAGTCGGAGAAGTT
>AWOA01000059.1 GCA_000494225.1 Candidatus Calescibacterium nevadense OTU 1 | reverse complement strand
AGATTTATCGTATTTGTCATCATAATCTTAGTATTTGTATTTATCATCATAATCTTATTGTTCAATATGGATAGCCAATAAAATAAATATAGTCAATAAAATAAAAAGTTTGCTTTTTGTTTGATTAGACTTTATTCACCACTGATGGGAGATAAGATTTGACGAAAACTATGTCATTCATTTTGTTATTTGATGTTTTAATTTTTATTAACTTTTTTTTAATTTAACTTCAATGTTTATTATTTTTTTTAATTTTTTTTTCAATTTTTTGGTTGGTTTTAGCTTCTCAATTTGGCAATGGCTTTATATGATATGATATCTGATGCATTTCAGTTTTTATTCCTTAAATTGGCAACAATCAAATAATCAACAATTAGGAGATTATTTAATGGCATATTTCGGCGTTTTAGGAGGTTTTCTTTTTATCGTATAAGATACAATATTATCTATGGATACAATACAGCGAGGGTATTATATTAGACTTAGACAATTAAGGGGTTAAAGCTATTTTTGTAATTTTGTGTAAATTCAGTTTGCAGATGATTAATTTTTATTTTGATTGTTTTTATCTGCGCCTGTAGCTCAACAGGATAGAGCGTTGGACTTCGAATCCAAAGGTTGCGGGTTCAAGTCCCGCCAGGCGCACTCTCTCTTATTATTATATCAACCCATTGTATAACTCTCTTATTTTTTGAATTATGTTTGACCAATCAAATTTTTTTGCATATTCCTGACCGCGTAAAGCAAGCTCCTCCCTTAAATCTTCTTTGTAGTATAGTTCTACCATGGCTCTCGCGAGAGAATCCTCATCTTTCGGATCTACGATTATCCCGTATTTACCGTCTTCAAGAGTCTCCTTATAGCCTTCACAATTCCCAGCTATAACGGGTTTTCCAGAAGCCATAGCCTCTATTAGTACTATNCCAAAACTCTCTCCTCTCGTTGATGGGAAAACACATATATCTGCTGACTTATAAAGTTGAGCTAATGTCTCTGATGAAACTGAACCTACGAACCATACGTTTTTTTCTATATCCTCCGTTACAAACGAAAGATAGTATGTTAGCATACCTTCTCCAACTATTAAAAGACGAGATTCAGGAACTATTTTTTTGAATATTCTGTACGCTCTTATAAGATGTTTTACTCCCTTTCTTGGTTCAAGTCTTCCTACAAAAAGGATATTAAATTTGCCGTCTTGTAAAGATTTTAAAGGTTCAGCTTTTGCAAAAAAATCATAATTTATTCCGTTCGGTATAACTACTGTCTTTTCTTCTTCTATTCCGAATAGTTCCTTTACAATTCTCTGGGCGGATTTAGAAACGGTTATAACTTTTGAGATTTTTTTTCTGAGTATCTTTATTAACGGTTCTCCCATCTTCACAAGAATTTTTTCTGGCTCCTCTCTGAAAGCATGAAATGTGCAAACATTTCTTTCTGAGTTTTTTATGAAAAGGAAAGAAAAGGGAGTGTAAGGTTCGTGAGCGTGAATAATGTCAAATTTCTCTCTTTCAATAATATCCTTTACTTTGAAAGAAAGCGAAATAAACGTTATTGAACCATTATATATTATTGGAATTGGTTTCCCAACTTTTATTATATCCTCATTATCAAATTCACTCTGACCAAAATCCGGAGTTATAATTTTCACATCAAATCCGAGTTTTTTCAACCAAAGATACTTGTTCCATACATGATTTGTCACTCCGCCAACATGAGGGAAAAAATAAGGAGATACGATACCTATCTTTTTTATCTTGTTTTTCATATCGTGACTAAAAAATTTAACTTATTTCCAACAGCAAGTTTATTCATTATAATAAATCATAATTATGGAGACTGCAAAAACTTCTGATATTTCTGCATTTTTGTACAATCCGTCTGAAATTGAGGAAAAGTGGCAGAAAGTATGGGAAGAAAGGCGAGTTTTCAAACTCAAAGGTAAAGGAGAAAAAAAATATATCCTTGTTATGTTCCCTTATCCATCTGGTAGAATTCATATGGGGCATGTGAGAAACTACTCAATAGGCGACGCAGTAGCGAGATATTACAGAATGAAAGGTTACGATGTTCTTCATCCGATAGGATGGGACGCATTTGGCTTACCTGCTGAAAATGCCGCGATAGAGCATGGAATCCATCCAGCAAAATGGACCCAAGACAATATATCATATATGAAAAAGCAACTCAAAAGGCTTGGAATTTCTTATGACTGGGATAGGGAAATTGATACATCATCTCCCTCATATTACAAGTGGGAGCAGAAATTTTTTATTGAAATGCTGAAAAAAGGAATAGCTTATAGGAAGCTCGGGTATGTGAATTTTTGTCAAAAGTGTGATACCGTTCTTGCTAACGAGCAAGTTATAGCTGGAAGGTGTTGGAGATGTGATACTCTAATCATAAAAAAAAGAATGTGGGGATGGTACCTGAAAATAACTCAGTATGCTGATGAGCTTCTTGCTGAGCTTGACAATCTTGATTGGCCGGAAAGAGTAAAAAAAATGCAGAGAGATTGGATAGGTAGATCAGAAGGTGCAAAAATCCTTTTCCCAATAGACGGAATGGAACAAAAAATAGAGATCTTTACAACGAGACCAGATACAGTTTTCGGGGTTACATTTATGGTTCTTGCACCNGAGCATGACCTCGTATTTGACATAACTACTGCTGATAGAAAAAAAGAAGTTCAGAATTTCTGTGATGAAGTTTTCAGAATGAGCAGAGAAGAAAGAGGAACGAAACTTCTTGGAGTATTTACTGGAAGATATGCGGTGAATCCATTTACAGGTGAGAAAGTGCCNATATGGGTGTCAAANTATGTTTTGCCGGACTACGGAACAGGAGCTATAATGGCTGTTCCGGCTCACGACGAGCGAGATTTTGAGTTTGCAAAAAAGTTCGGATTGAAAATAAAACCAGTGATATTTCCTTACGAGGGAGAACATGATTTCCAGAAAAAAGCTTATACAGGGAAAGGAAAACTTGTAAATTCTGGAGAGTTTTCAGGACTTGACTCCCAAGAGGCAAAAAAGAAAATAACAGAATTTGCAAAAAATAACGGGTTTGGAGACTTTGCTGTAAGCTACAAATTAAGAGATTGGGGAATATCTCGTCAGAGATATTGGGGAGCTCCCATACCAGTTATTTACTGTGAAAAGTGCGGTATGGTCCCNGAAAAAGAAGAGAATTTACCGGTTATCTTGCCTCCCAGAATGGAAGATATGGAAGAGTGGAGTAAAATAAAGTGTCCATATTGCGGCTCTTATGCAAAAAGAGAAAAAGATACTATGGACACATTCGTTGAATCTTCATGGTATTTTCTCGGCTATCTTTCAGGAAATATAGAAAAAGTTGATTTCTCATCCGAACCATTTAATCCAGATCTTGTGAAAAGATATATGCCAGTTGATATGTATATAGGGGGTGTGGAGCATGCGGTTTTACATCTTCTCTATGCGAGATTTTTCACAAAAGTTCTTCGTGACCTCGGATATATAGAAATCTCTGAGCCTTTTTCTAAACTTGTAACGCAGGGTATGGTGATAAAAGACGGAGCGAAGATGTCAAAATCGAAGGGAAATATTGTTGATCCAGATGATGTCGTGAGGGATTTTGGAGCAGATACTGCAAGAAGTTTTATTCTTTTTGCTGCACCTCCCGAAAAGGACCTTGAATGGTCATGGCACGGTGTAAATGGGGTTTTCAGATTTCTCAACAGAGTTTGGAACTCTTTTATTAAGGCAAAAGATTTGATAACAAAACAGATGAAAGAAAAAAATATTCAAGTTTTAGATGAGAAAATTTTAGATGATAAAAATGTTCTAATTGACGTTGATAACGAACATTTAATCTCTTTGCGAAAATCTTATGCCAATTGTATTTTGTCTGCTGATAAAGATATAGGGGAACTTGGATTCAATACAGCTATTGCAAGACTTATGGAGTTTATAAACTATTTTGAAGATTTCCTCAAATCTAATCCAGCTTTAAATAAAAAAGAAGATGCACTTTGTCTTTTGGGAATGATGTTAGGTTTTCTCAAAGTTCTCTCCATTTTTGCTCCACATATATCAGATGAGCTTTTCCATATTTTGAAAAAGGAATTTGAAGAAAAAGAATATGAAAAGACAATCCTTGAAGAAAACTGGGTATATGTAGATGGACTTCAAAAATTTACAATTGAAGAATCATTATCTATTCCGGTTCAGATAAATGGCAAACTCAGAGGAGAAATTACAATAAAAAGAGGAGCAGAGGAGGATGAGGTTCTCAAATTAGCTATGCAAAATCAGAAAATTTCAAAATATCTTGGCGGCAAGCAGATAAAGAAAGTGATATTCATAAAAGATAAAATTATAAATATCATAGTGTAANTTCTTCTANGTAAATCATATCATCAGANATTCTTTCATCAGAGATTCTTTCTTATCGTGTTATCACTCTGATTTTGCCGATTATCTTACTGATAACTCTGTCTTCTCATATTTTCTCAGAAAACCTTTCTTCGTTGGGTTTTTAAGGAAATTGCAGAAATCCGAAAGAATGGCAGAGTTATTATCTATCCTCATTATTTCTTCTATAACTTCATCTATTTTTAAAGATAAATCGAGATAAATTTTCAGAGCTTTTTTGAGCTTTTCTATCTCATCTGATGAAACTCCTGCTCTGCGCAAACCAACGAGATTTAGTCCGGCTATACGCGGATCAACTCCGACAACCAAAACAAAAGGGGGTACATCTTGATTTAAAAATGATGCAGCACCGACCATTACAAGTTTTCCAACTCTTACAAATTGGTGCGAACCTGAGTATCCACCAAAAACAACTTTATCCCCTACTTCGGTATGTCCTGCAAGTGCGGCAAAGCTTGTTATAACGCATTCGGAACCAACTTTGCAATCGTGCGCAATATGAGCATAAGCCATAATGAAGTTTCTTGAACCAATCTGCGTTATTCCTCCCCCTTCTTTTGTCCCTCTATGAACCGTTGCAAACTCACGTATTATGTTTTCGTCTCCTATTTGAACAAAAGTTTCCTCATCCTTGTATTGAATATGTTGAGGAGGTGTTCCTATGACTGCGTAGTGGTAAATTTTATTTCTCTTACCTATCTTCGTATTTTTTTCTATAATAACTCCATGACCTATATATGTTTCATCTCCTATCTCGACATTTTCTCCTATGAATGCGGTTTCAGAAATAAAAACATTTTTCCCTATTTTTGCTGATGGATGTACCATCATCATCTTTTGAATTTTATCTAAAACTTTTTCTAAAAACTGAATAATAAATAAATAATAAATAAATTCCGATTTTAGGCTGATAAAAGTTATTTTCAAAAGAAAAGTTCAGTCAGAATACTAAATTTTCAGTTTATGATAATAAAGCATTCATTCCCATTTGTGGGAAAAGAGGAAGTGAAGGAAGTTGAGAGGATTATAAAAGAGGGGATATTGTCTGCTGGGAAAATAGTTGAAAAATTTGAGAGAAAGATATTGAAGTTTGTGGGCACAAAATTTTCGGTTGCTGTAAATTCAGGTTCGGCATCGCTATTTTTGATATTGAAATTTTTGCCAAAAGTTTTCCCTGAGCTTAGCGGAAAAAAGAAAGTTATCATACCTTCTTTTGCATGCCCGGCTATTTCAAATGCAGCTCTATTTGCAGGATATGAACCAGTATTTTCTGATATAAATCTTGATACCTTTGCCTTAGATTTTGATGACGTAAAAAAGAGAATAACTCCGGATACATTAGCGATAGTATATATTCACTCTTTTGGAATATGTAATGATTTGAAAGATTTTATTAGCCTCGGAGTTCCAGTAGTAGAGGGGATAGCTCAATCATTTGGAGGTAAGGTAAATGGTAAATTTGTGGGTTCTTATGGTGTAGCTTCATTTTCTTCTTTTTATGCTACGAAAGTTATAACGACCGCTGAGGGAGGTTCTGTTTTCTCTGATGAGAAAAAACTTATAGACAAGATAAAGGATTTTATAGATTACGATAAAAAGGATTATGAGCCAGATCAGTTCAGATTTAACTTTAAAATGTCGGATATACAAGCCGCAATAGGGTTAGCCCAACTGAAAAAGATCTCATTTATTTTAAAGACGAGAAAAAATTTGGGGCTTTACTATATAAAAAAACTTCACAACCTTGAAAGATTTTTAAAAATTCCATCAAAGGAAAATAATATATTTTTCAGATTCGTTGTTCTTACAGATGGTAGGGTAAAGGCTGAAAGTGTTATTGAATTTATGAGAAAAAAAGGTATAATGGCAGATAAACCTATATGGAAACCTCTCCATTATTTTTATGGAAATGGTTCCGATTTAAAAAATACAGAATTCGCTTATGAACACGGTATATCTTTACCTATACACCTTTCGATTACAAAAAAGCAAATTGATTTTATATCATATATTTTGGGTAAAGCGTTGCAAACGCAGATGAATAAAACGGGGGATAAAAATTTTTAATGAAACATTATAATAAAAAAATAAAAAAAAAGAAAAATGATATTTTAACAAAAATGATATTTTGACAAAATATAAATTAATCAAAAGGTAAATAACAGAAAATAAAGTATATATCAAAAACAAAAAATTAAAGTATATATCAAAAATCAGGAGGTAGATTATCTATGGTGATGTCAGATAAGTGGATAAGGAAAATGGCAAAAGATTACGGTATGATAGAGCCTTTTGAAGAAAATCTTGTAAGAAAGGGAGTGATCTCTTATGGACTTTCTTCATATGGTTATGATTTAAGGATAGCTGATGAATTTAAAATATTTACTAATGTAGCTTCAACAATTGTTGATCCAAAAAACTTTGACGAAAGGTCTTTTGTCTCGGTAAAGGGAGACTATTGTATTATTCCGCCGAACTCGTTTGCTCTCGGAAGATCTATTGAGTATTTTAGAATGCCAAGAGATGTTATAGGAATATGTCTTGGAAAATCAACATATGCAAGATGTGGAATAATAGTAAATGTAACTCCATTGGAACCTTGCTGGGAAGGTTATCTCACAGTTGAAATCTCAAATACTACTCCACTTCCTGCTAAGATATATGCGGGAGAGGGAATAGCTCAGATCATTTTTATAAAGGGAAACGAGGAATGTGAAATCTCTTACAAAGACAGAAAGGGTAAATATATGTATCAGTCAGGAATAGTAATTCCAAAGGTTGAATTTGATGTGCAAGACGATAAAAAATAAAAATCGGCAAATAATAGCCCAAAAATAAAAACGAAGCAATAAAAGACTAATCAACAAATAAATGAGAAGATGGCAAGCAAAAATGACAAACAAAAAGTATGATCAACAAAATATAAAATAGCAAAAATTTTTCTAAAACATCTTATTTTTTTTCTGTAAAATGGATGAAAGAATAAAAAAATTGAGACAAAAGATAGATAAGATAGACGCGAAGATTATCAATCTCCTTGATACAAGAGCTAAAATAGCAAAAAAAATATATGAAATAAAAAGACAATCAAATATGACATCTTTTGACCCTTTTAGAGAACATGAAAAGATAATTTTTGTCGAACAAAATATAAAAGTCTTCCCAAAAAGTTCCGCAAAGCACATCTTTGTTGAGATATTCTCCGGAACAAGAAAGCTTTATGAAGATATAAAAGTTGGCTTTTTGGGACCGGAAGGTAGTTTTTCCTGGGAAGCAGCTTTAAAAGTATTTGGTCAGTCTTGTATATTTTTACCACTAACAAATATTGAGGATATATTTGAAGCGACAGAGAAGTTTCTGTGCAATTATGGGGTTGTGCCCTTGGAAAATTCAAGGGATGGGATCGTGGGTGAGACATTAGATCTGCTCGTGGAAAAGAAAGTAAAGATAGTTTATGAGATCTCGGTTCCTGTTTCCTTTTCTCTCTTATCAATGTCAGATGATATAAGTAAGATAAAGAGAATTTATTCACATCAGAAAGCGATAGCGCAGTGTTCAAGATGGATAAGGGAAAATCTAAAAAATGCAGAGGTAATATATACAAGTTCAACATCCGAGGGGGCAAGGCTTGCGAGCGAAGACCCAGAAGGTTCCGCAATTTCTCCTGAAAGACTATCGCAAAAATATAACTTAAAAGTTCTGTTTTCAAATATCCAAGATAGCTACGGTGAGAGAACCGAATTTATAGTCATAAGAAAGGAAGACGAATATGATAACGAATATAAGGAATATAGAAAAGAGGATAAACCAGTATTGAAAGATAAGGGTAGAACTATTTTAAATTTAAACAAACAGCATTATTTTGAATCCGACAAAATATTTTTTGGGAGATCATCTGATATAAGGGAGGCTTTCTGTTTTTCTGTAAAGGATGAACCCGGAGCTCTTTATAGAGTTCTTGAACCACTTGCACAAAATAAAATAAATATGAAAAAAATTCATTCCCGCCCAGATAAAATTACAAAAAGATATAATTTCTTTGTTGAAATAGAAAGAAAACATGGTGATGATAAGAAAATTCAATCTGCTTTTGAAAAAATCTCAAAGAACATAACATTCTTCAAAACACTTGGAGTTTATGCATTCAGAAGAGATTAATTGAACTTTTGTATTTATTTACGCTTCTTTTTATTATAAGAATTGCCTCTATTTACAAGCTTCTTTTTTGGATTTACAAGTTTCTTTTTACTATTTGAACCATATTTTTGAGTTTCAGGAAAGCGAATTTTCTTGGAAGATATTCAAGCCCGCAAGATGGGCTTATCATTATAAATTCAAACGGATAATTTTTCAGAACTTTCTTTATTCTTGGAATGATATCTTTTGGTTTTTCTATGTTTGTGTTTCTACCATCAACAATACCAAGCATGAGAGGTTTTTTTATCTTTGTAAGTGCATCTTCTAAATTTGAATATGTCATATCAAAACCTAAAATATCTGCTGGTATGTTCCAGAATTTTTTCACATCTTTTGAAAGATCTCTGAAATAGAAAAAATAAATTATTTTTGTCTCAGGTTTTTTTGCGTTGTATATTCTTTCAAGGTAAGGTAAAACGTTATCTAAATCTTTGCCTTCAAGGGCAGGTTCATCTATTTGTATAAATTCAGCCCCTTCTTCTGAAAGAGATTTCACCTCATTTTCTATAAGTTTTGTATATATATTTAGAGCTTTTGTGAAATCTCCTTTTGTAAGCTTTGCAAGTGTTATGGGACCAGTGAGAACAGGTTTTACTATTTTTTTAGTTAGAGTTCTTGCAAATCTGAAATCGTCTAAAACGACAGGAGAAATTTCGGGGTTATCGGGTGTGCTTTCATCTATTACAGGTTGCCTGAAATAGGTATTTGTATCAAAGAATCTCAAAAGTCCGTTTATTTTTACTCCCTGAACATTTTTAGCAAAGTGAGAGATCTGATCATACCATGTTATGAGACCATCTGTCAGAATATCAAGTCCTGCTTTTTCTTGCTCTTTTATCGCAAGATTAATAAATTCCTTTTGGATGTTTGAAAATTCTTCTTCTGAAATCTCTCCTGTTTCTCTTTTTGCCCATGCTCTTCTTAATTTTTGTAGTTCCTCTGTATCCCCAATTCTCGGGTAGCTTCCTGCCGAAGCGGTTATTATATCAATTTTCTTCTTTCCTTTCGGTGCTTGGATTTTATTTACCCTAACGGCTTTTCCCTTTTTCTTTTTGTTCTCTTTCTTACCGCTACTTGATTTTTTTGCTTTGAGCTTTTTTTTGTTCTTATCTTTAACTTTTAGCTTTTTCTTTTCTGCTCTCATTTTTTTATTCTCCTCCTTTTCCTTTAATTTATTTATTTCTTATTTCTTTTATTTCTGACTTTTTCTTTTTCACAAAATTTAGAAATCCATTGTTAAGAATTTTCGAAAATTAACGAAATTATTTCTATATAATGCATTTTTTTGATTGATTTCCTGATAAATTAAATAGCAACTTGGATCATTGTTAATGGGATAGGTTCTGGAATTAGGTTAAAATTTGGGTTTTTATTTGAATATTCAGCTCTTGGTTGATTTCATTTATACATTCGTTGAAAATGCTCAGTATTTTTGGATTGAAAACGAAAAATGAAATTATCTTGTAATTTGAAGGGGATTTTTTCAGGAAATCTTTTATTTCATTTTTTATTTCATCTTTTTTCTCCTTTTTGAAGAAATCTATAACCTTTATTGGTAGAACCCTTCTTACCATTTCGTCTTCATCTCTTTCAAGTATTACAATATACCTTGAGCCTTTTAGAACATCTATTCTCATTTTATTTAAAATATTTATTCGGAAAAATTTAAGTTTTTGTCTTAATGTCAAGGAGCTGATGGATAAACATATTTCTTCTGGTCCAAACCAAATTAGAAGCCCTGAAATTCAAGTTCGCTTCCAAATATAGCTTTCTCTATTTCCGACATTTTTCCGATTTTATTCTTGGATTGACCTGATTTTATTATATTGTGGAGCAAAATATAAAATGTTTGATCTCTATCTTTTTGATCTATTGAGTTGAGAATCTGTTCTGCTTCTTTTGTTTGACCATTTTTTAAAAAAGCGGAAGCCAAAATCATCTTTATTTTGTTATCTTGTGGAACATTCTGCAATTCTTCTATTGCAGAATCGTATTTTTCAATAAGGTAATAAGATATCCCGAGTAATTTTCTGTATTCCGGATTATTTTTGATTTTCAGGGCAGATTGTAATGCCGATATAGCATGAAATATGTTCCCACTTCTTGCAAATTTCGGTCCTATTTCAGCAAGCCACAAATTTAAAATAGCAAAGTTGTAAAGCATGATATCGTCTGCTGGGAATCTATCAAGATATTTTTTGGCTATATCTCTTGCTTCCTCCAGCGTTTTGATTTTCTGTTCTTTTGGGAGAAAAAGGAGTGCTTTGACTAAAAGGATTTCTACAAGCAATTTATAAGCCGTTATGTTCTCTGGAAAAAGCTTTATTATTTCTCTAATTTCGCTTTCTGCACCCTTGATATTCCCAAGTTCAATATACTTCCTTACAAGCTCTAATCTCTTTGTTTCTGAAAAAGGTGGCGGAACAGTTGTAAGTTGTTGATATTCATAAGATTTCTCAAAGAAATCCCTTGAATCTTGGTATTTCCCTAAATCCCTCATTATTGTTCCAACCATGAAAAATGAAATATATTTTTCAATTCCTGATAACTTATCTGCTACCCTTATATAGTAGTTTGTTGCTTCCTCAAAGTATCCTCTGGAATGCAGATAAGCTCCTGAATACATTAAAATTTCTGGAGAATCAAATATAGTTGCGGCTCTTTCTATTAGTTCCTTACCAGCTTTTATCTCTCCTTTTTTACCTTTTACTTCCGCAAGTCCTATAAGGGCATATGGAGATATGTTATTAAATGAGAGAGCTTCTTGAAAATCAGTTTCAGCTTTATCTAATTCTCCTTTTATTAAATTGATCATCCCCTTTTTAAGTATCATTTGATATACAATATTTTTCTCTTTCTCGTCTTGTACTTTTTTGAATTTTGATATTCCTTCTTCCAGAGCTTTTTGGGCTGAGTTAATGTCGCCATAGAGTAGATAAGCGTTTGCGAGACTATCAAAAATCGCTGGAATCTCTTTTATAAGTTTTGCTTGGTTAAAAAGGAAAACAGCAAAATCTACCCTCCCTTTTTGAAGATATAAATTTGCAAGATTAAACTTTACATAAAAATCAGGAGGAAATTTATCATCCGCAATCCTTAATATATTCTCTGCTTCTTTTTCTTTGCCAGCACATAAAAGTATGAAAAATTTTTGAACTGCATCTTTTGGGTCAGATGGGGGTTGTTTCTCTATTTTTTTTGCTTCTTCCTTGCATAATGAAGGTTGAGTTATAATGTCTTGGAAATTTGCAATAGATGTTAAGATTGTATAAACAAGAAAAGAGCTCAAGATAGATAGCATATATGAATAAATTTAATAATCTTGCTGAATATTTCCTTAAATTATCAAATTATGGATTACGCCACAAAAGATTACGAATTACATCAGATTAAGAATCACATAATCTGCGCAGTTTGTTCGGCTATCTCTCTTGATAGCTTGATAACATCAACTCTTGGTAAAACTTTGTAAAGCTTTTCAGCGATTTCTAAACCTTTTCCTAATCTCAAATGCATGATTTCAAAAGATTGAATTATTTTGCTCCAATATATTTGCACAAAGAATTGAGCCATTTTTTTGTAGTAATCTCCGAAAGGTTTATCCTTGTGCTTTTCTGCTCTTGCGATCGCAGATTCCGAAATATATATTCCTATTGCTATATCTGAAAATGCTGCGAGTAGCTCTTGTTCATTCTGAATTTCCTCTGCAAACTTTGTGAAAGCTTCCTGAGCAGATATAATAAGAAGCCTTTTTGCTGATTCCAAAGCGAATAGTTCTTCTTTCAAAGAGAAATCCTGAACAAGTTTTTTGATCTCATTTACATCGTCTATCTCTTTCTTTGATTTTTCTACCCACTCAAAAAAGTTTATTCTTCCTCTCATTGCTCTCCTTATTATCATTTCCGGAATGTTTAACCTGTTTATTTCGTTTGTCCCTTCATATATTCTGTTTACCCTTTCATCTCTGTAATGTCTTTCAACTTCATATTCTTTTATATAGCCATATCCTCCATGTATTTGGACAGCATCATCTACTATGTGCCAAAGGAGTTCGCTACCTCCGACTTTGAGAATTGTTGCTTCTACTGCGAGTTCTTCAAAAGCTTGCCACTCCTGCATACCATCGCCGAGCCATAATCTGTCTATATTGTGGGTCAATCTATATGCTGCGCTTTGAGCTGCAAAAGATTTTGAAACCATGTTAGCTATTTTCCATTTTATAAGAGGGAAATCAAAAATTGCTTTCCCAAATTGCTTTCTTTCTCGCGCATAATCTAATGCTTTCTTTGTAAGATAAAGTCCTGCCCCACCGCTTACTCCCCCGAGTCTCATTCTTCCAAGGTTAAGAGCGTTCAGAGCGACTTTGTGTCCTTTGCCTATTTCTCCAAGAACGTTCTCTTTTGGAACTTTTACATCTTCAAGAATAACCTGACGAGTAGAGGAACCTTTTTGCCCCATTTTATCCTCTTCTTTACCAGTTTTTACACCCCACTGTCTTTCTACTATGAAAGCTGTGAAATCTTTTCCGTCGACTTTTGCGAAAACTATGAATATATCTGCAAATCCGGCATTTGTTATGAATTGTTTTGTTCCGTTCAAGGTAAAATATTTGCCCCCATCAACTGGTGTTGCGGTGGTTTTGGCATTGAGAGCGTCTGAACCCGCTCCCGGTTCGGTTAGAGCATAAGCTGCTATTTTTTTAGCATAAGCTAAATCTGGTAGGTATTTTTTCTTTTGTTCATCTGTTCCAAAGAATATTATTGGGTGTGATCCTATCGTCACATGGGCTTCTGATGAGACTGCAAAAGATGTGTATTGCATCATAGCTTCATTAACACATAGAGCAGATACTTTGTCTAACTCTAATCCTCCGTATTCTTTTGGGTATTCAATTGCAAAAAAGCCAAGTTCGCCTGCCTTCTTCAACAGCTCTACCATCAAATCATGATTCCCTTTTTCAAGCTCATCTACTTTTGGTAGCACTTCTTCTTTCATGAACTTTGCAACTGTGTCTCTTAACATTTTTTGTTCTTCGTTCAGATCTTCTGGCGTAAATATTTCTTTGCTGACAACCTTTGAAAGGAATTCACATCCCTTTTCCATTTTCATTTACCTCCTTTTTCCTTCTTCTTTTTTTAATTTCTTAACTTACCTTTTAGATTTCAGATTTATTTTTTTAATTTTTTATGAAGGAATTCAATTTTTCGGAAAAAATTTTATAGAGGGAACCGGGAGAACATAATTGATTGTGAATATAATAGTAGAGTAGAGCAAAATGGTGATCAAGGAAATATATTGAAGCTTCCTTTTGTGATTTGGACTGATCTTTCAATCGCTTTTTGTGTCCATTGGGATGCTTTTGTGAAAGCGATTTCGGGTTTGAATCCTCTTGCTAAAAATGCGGTCAGAGCAGCTGAGAAAATGCAACCTGTTCCATGAACTTGAAAATCTAATCTTTTTTTCTTGAGGGATTTTATAAATTGTCCATTAAAAAAGAGAAAATCTTCTACAATTTCAGTATTTTTTAATCCGGGAATTTCTGGTTTATGCCCACCTTTTATTATTACGAATGATTTTGAAATTTTTGATATTTTTTCTCCTGCTTTGAGTATATCATCTTTCTTTTCAATTTTTATTTCGGAAATTTTTTCTGCCTCGTTTAAATTTGGGGTGAGGAAGAAAGATAATGGTATTAGTTTCTTTTTCATAAGTTCGAATCCTTCTTTTGAGATAAGAGGGAAACCATTTTTGGATTGAAGGACAGAATCTACTACTAAGTTTACTCCGTATTTTTCTATTATTTTTATTGCTGCTTTTACACCGTCTTCATTACCCAATGCACCTGTTTTACCAAATTTGATTTTTATGTTTTTAAGAGCTATATCTATTTGCTTTGATATAACTTCAAATGGTAGGGGGTATATTCCAAATACACCTTTTTCATTCTGATAGGTTATACACGATATAATTGATATACAAATTACTCCAAGCTTTGACATAGTTTTTATATCTTGCTGTATTCCAGCACCAGAAGTTGGGTCGGAACCTGCTATTGAAACACACAAGTTTATATTAGATTTCATAATTGATTGTTTTTTTTATTCTTTTTTGGCTTGTTCCATAAAGCTTTTTCTGCTATTTCTTTTCTTTTTTGTTTTCATCCTCTTCTTCGTCTTCTTCTTTTACTTCAAGGTAGGTATCGCCGTCTATTGAGAGCTGTTTTGATAAGGTTCTTTTTACCTCTTCCTTGGTTCTTGCAAATTCTCTTATTGCCTTTGATAAACTCTTTGCTAATTCAGGAAGTTTTTTGGGACCAACAAAAAGCAAAAGTACAATGAAAATTACGATTAACTCTTGCCAACCTACGCCAAACATATATATAAGAAATTATTGTTATTACGAAATAGAAATAACGAAAAACGAGATACTAACTGCTCTCATTTACATCAGTTTATCTATCAAATTTGCTTTTAGGTTTGTCTTTATCTGTCACGACATCTATATCTATCATGAAATTTTTTGATCTTTCTGCTATGTATTTTAGGAATGTTTTTTTTGATATTTTAGGGTTTTCTACTGCATATCTTGATATATCAAGGAGGAATTTATCTTGAAGTTTGTTTTTCTTTCCTTTTGTTTTTATTAGTTTTTCCCTTATTTTTGCTATTATTTTGAGTTTTTCTGATAACTCTTTTGGTATTTCTCTTTCTATTTTTTCTCTTATTGCTCGTGAGAAAGCAGAGGATTTTCCTTCCGTTGATATGCTGATATGCAACCCCCATCTTTTTATAGATGATGGGACGAAAAAGTCGGAGATTTCAGGATATGTTGCAGAGTTCAGGAGGATTCTTTTTTCTTGACACTCTTTTTTTATTTGTATTGCAACATTTTTGTCCCCTGTGCATTCAAATACAAGGAATGTTCCTTCTGGTATCATATTCCTTGTGAATTCAGAATTTACTATTTTCTTTATTTTGCCTTGTTGTTCCAAGCTTTTTATTTTTTCATTTGTTGATTTAGCAATGACGATTATTTGTGCTTTTTCTTGGAGAAGCTTTTTTATTTTCCTTTCGGCTACCTTCCCTCCTCCCACTACTACGCACAATTTATTTTTTACATTTAGGAATATAGGATACACTCTGTAATTTTATTATTGCAATTTATTGTCTTAATTTTATTTTTTGATTTTGTTTTTGAGTGATTGAATCTCAAGGGGAAAAATAATGATTTATTATTTTATTTTTTTATATTATTATTTTCTTTTTTTCTTTTTTATTTATTATTATTAATATCTTGCCGACGTAGCTCAGGTGGTAGAGCGGCGCACTCGTAATGCGCAGGTCGCGGGTTCAAATCCCGCCGTCGGCTCAAGTATCCTCTCGGCTCAATTATCCACGATCAATCCTTGTCTCCACTAATCAGTCTCTCTATCTCAAAAACAATTCTTTCAATCTCATCAGAAATTTCCTTTCTCCTCTTATTTACAAATTTCCTTACCCTTTCCTTATATTCATCACCAGATTTCTTTATAATGTATGCAAGGTCACGTGGATTATCTGCGATAAATAAAACTTTCTCTTTTATGAGTTCCTCTCTTTCTGATATGTTCCATATATGCTTTCCTGTTGAAACTGGAACTCCTTTTGATATTGGTTCAAGAACATTGTGTCCTCCTATGGGTAGTATCGAACCGCCTACGAACGAGAAAGAAAAATATCCCAAGATTTCCTCCACTAAGCCGTATGTATCTATTAAGACTACTTTTATGTTTGTATCTAAAATTTTAAGCAGTGCTTGCTCTATTCTGGTTTCTCCATTTTTTATATCAGAAAACTTTATAAATTCTACATTTTTTGCTTTTAGAAAGTTTTCCGCTTGATCAAAGTTGTGCCTTGGAGCTATAAACAAAATGAAGCTATTACCTAATATCTTATGAGTTTCAAGTAAAAAATCTATTTCCTCGTTTCCCCTAGTTGAAATTCCAATCAGACTATTTTTCATCTTTGTTTTGATTTTACTCTTGATTTCTGCATCCTTTTCGTTTGTATTCTCACGGTATTCAAGGAAGACAAGGTTTTTCAAGTTCTTTGAAACAAAAACTCTTTTTATTCCTATTTCTTTGAACCTTTCCGCGTACTCTTCTGATGACGCAAATACTCCATCTATTTCTGATAGGATATATTTTAATGGAGTTCTCTTTATTATTTCTGATGACCTTTTAGATATTCTCCCGCTCACCAATAAAATCTTTGCTCCTTTATCCTTTGCGGCAATTATGTATCCAGGCCATAGATCGCCCTCATAGAAAATTGTGAGTTTGAGCTTTTCAGGTAGGAATTTTTTCAAAGAATTGAAGAAAGGGAGAGGTAAAATATATACTTCGTTGAATAGAGATTTTGCTGTGTCAGTAAAAACAGTATTTTTGATATCAAAGCTCAAATCATTTGAAAGTTTTTCCTTTAAGTATTTTGTGAATAAGAGTGCATTTTTTGTCTCCCCGATAGATGATGAATGAACTAATATTGTATCTTTTTCGGTTTCTATCCTTTCGGTGAGCTTTATTTTCTCCTTCAAGTTTTTTATCGTTCTCTTGTCTTTCAGTTTTGAACCTATGTAAATTAAACCTCCGAAAAATAGCGCTATATCATGAATACTTCCTAAAATTTTGTAGCGGTCCTTTGCAATTTTTGACATTTCAATTTTCATAAATTTATTATCAATTAGATATATTTGCTTGGAAAAAACAGCAAAAACCAAATCCACATTAAATTAGAGAAAATCTAAAAATATGGGAAAAACAAAACAAGAAATCTATGAAAAGGTAAGGAACCTCACAGATGGTCTTTATGAGAGGTCTACTTTAAGGGATTTGCCAGAGTTCGTAGTTAGCCCACAAAACCTTATTATGTTTGAGCAAAAACTCAAACAAGATGGTTTCAATATGATATTAGACCTTTTCGGAGTAGATTTTTACGATAATGAGAAACTTAAAGAGTATGCCGGTGTAAAGACACGGTTCGCTGTCATATATCACTTCCTCAAACTACCACAAAACGAAAGAATAAGAGTGATTGTTCCAGCAGATGATTCAACTCCTGTTCCATCTTCAACGAAGCTTTTCAAAGGAGCAGATTGGTTTGAAAGAGAAGTCTATGACCTTTTAGGTATAAAGTTTGAGGGGCATTATGATTTAAGAAGAATTTTTCTCCCTGAGGATTTTGAGGGACATCCTTTAAGGAAGGATTTCCCAACAAAAGGTGTAAGAGAATATATAGGGACAAAATATACTCCAAAGTTTGTAAGGCTTCCGGGTAAAGATAGGGCAGATGACCCATTTGAAGAGGGAGCAAGGATGGTGGTAAATGTTGGTCCAACTCACCCAGCAACTCACGGAACATTCAGAATGATATTTGAACTTGAAGGGGAGGACATAATAGGTGTTGACCTTGAAATAGGATACCTGCATAGGGGAGTTGAAAAAAATGGTGAAAATATGAGATGGGAAGACTTCATTCCTATGACAGATAGATTGAACTATCTTTCAGCTTACCTTAACAATATGATTTATACTGAGATGATTGAAAGGTGGCTCGGTATATGGGATGATGTTCCGCGCAGAGCAAAATATATAAGAGTGATTTTAGGGGAGCTTTCTCGTATTGCAGATCACCTCGTGTCAATTGGAACTATGGCTGTTGATCTTGGAGCTCTTACTCCTTTCTGGTATTTTTTCAAGGTAAGAGAGGAGATATATTCCGTTTTTGAGTGGGCAGTTGGAGCTCGCCTTACAACATCAGGAACATCTTTCGGAGGAGTAAGAAGAGATTTAGATGAAAAAACAATCCAAAAAATAAGATACATTATAGATGAACTTTTGCCACGAGCTTTAAAAGATGTTGATAACCTTCTTACTAAAAACAGAATTTTCATAGATAGAACCCGTAAAATTGGGGTTATTTCTGCTGATGACGCTATTGAATGGGGATTTACCGGACCTTCTTTGAGAGGCTCGGGGGTGGCATGGGATATAAGAAAAGTTCAGCCATACGGTTTGTATGAGGAATTTGATTTTGAAGTACCAGTAGCAACAGAAGGTGATGTCTATTCAAGATACCTTGTAAGGATGGAAGAAATGGTTCAGAGTGCAAAAATAATAAGACAAGCTCTTGATAATCTGCCAGATGATGGAATAAGAATAAAATCAGATAAACTTGCTAATTTGCCAACTTTACCAGATAAAAAATATGTTTATACTCAAATAGAGGCTCTGATTCATCATTTCAAGGGAATTGTAGAGGGTGTTGTTCCTCCTTATGGTTGGTATTATTTCGGGGGCGAAGCTGCTAATGGAGAGCTTGGATTTTTTGGCATTTCCGTTGGTAAAAGAACTCCTTGGAGAATAAGAATAAGACCTCCTTGTTTTGCTATATATCAAGCTTTCAGACATATGGTTTTGGGACATAAACTCGCAGATTTCGTCGCAGTTTTGGGAAGTATAAATATAGTTGCTGGGGAGCTTGACAGATGATGAAAAACGAAGAAACGACAAAATATTTTGAATTGATAAAACCTTTCAGGGGAATAACATACTCTACAAATTTTAGAACGAAGATGAGCGATATAATCTGTCCTCCATACGATGTTATAGACGAGAAGATGCAAGAAGAACTTTTGAAAAAGAGTGAGCTTAACTATGTGAGAGTTGTTCTTTCTCCTTTTGGACACGACCACGCTAAAAAAGTTCTTGAAGACTTTATAAGGAGGAATATATTGGTTCAGAGTGAAAAAGAAAAGTTATATGTTTTGACCCAAAGTTTTTATGACGGGCAAAACAACCTTCGTGAATCTGTTGGCATAATTGCATTAGTATCTTGTGAAGCAAAGATTTTCCAACATGAAAGTACAAGACCTCGCGTTATAGAAGATAGAATAGAGCTTTTAGAAAAAACAGGATGTAATACTTGCCCTATATTTTTAGTTTCGGAAGGTTATAACATAAGACAGTGGTATGAAAAAATTTTAAAGCAAGGGAAACTCAATCTTCTTTTTAGCTTCAAGTATAACTCAACAGAGTATGGTTTGGATGTTGATTGCAAATTTTTTGAAACAGATGATTTTGAACTCATCTATGATATCCAAGATAAAGAATTTATAATAGCAGATGGGCATCATAGGTTCAACGCAATAAAGCATGTATATCAGGTTAAGAAAAACGAGAAATTTTTTATGGCTTTTGTAGCTGATGAAAGTTCTGGTTTTCTCGTCCTTCCTATTTTGAGGGAAATCAGAAGAGGAGAGGAGAAAAAAATTAATCTATCGGGAGATATATTGGTATCAAAAAATCATTTCCATTCAAGTAGCAATAAGTTTGATAATCCTTTGTCTTTCCTTTCTTTCCAAAATAGCGATTTCTTATTCTTTTTCGGTGATAATTCATCCTTGGCTGTGAATATAAGAAAAATTCCAGAAAAAACACATATTGAAATTTTGCATGAATATATTATAAAAAATATCCCTGTTGAATTTGAACATAATATGCTAAAATCTATAAGTAAATTATTGAGGGGGGAAGTGGGATGTTCGATTATTCCGAAACCTTTATCTATGCAAGAAATTTGGAGTGTTGTAAAAAAGGGAAAAGTCCTTCCTCCAAAATCAACTTATTTTTGGCCAAAAATCCCATCTGGTCTTGTCTTGAACAGAACAAATTTTGCACAGGTTTAGCTCAAACAAAAAAGTCAAATAAAAAATTTTTCATTATAAAGTTTTCAACTGATCATTTCCTGATAGCAAGATAAAAGGAGGTAATCCAAAATGAACAGGGTAAAATTAGAATATACCAGTATTATATCTTATACTAGTGGACAAAACGGAAAATATGCCCAAAGCAACCAGAAGCAGAAAATAGATAAAATATATCCTTTGAAACTTCTTGAAGTTGAGATAACTTTGAGGTGTCCTTTGAGATGTATTCATTGCAGTGTAGGTGGTGGGGAGGCAAAAGTCGATCTGCCAATAGAGAAATATAAGGAGTTAGTTGATGATTGCAATAAAATAGGGGTTGAGGCTATTGACATAATAGGGGGGGAGCCGTTAGCTTATCCCTATATATATGAAGCGATAGAATATACTTTGGAAAAAATTCCAAATTTGTATTTGAGTACGGCAGGTTATTTCATAACAGAAAAGATGGCTCTCAAACTAAAACAATCTGGACTAAAACACATTTTTGTGAGTTTAGATGGTCCAACAAAAGAATTGCACGAAAAGATAAGGGCACCAAACACATTTGAGAAAACCTGCGAGGCTATTCGTATGCTTTCTTCCTTTGGGTTTGAGGTGATAGTTTCTTTTGTTGCGACGGCACAAACCTACAAATTCATTCAAGATATGGCTGAACTTTCAAAGCAACTTGGAGCAAAAAAATTGTTCATTTTAGCTTTCATTCCAGAGGGTAGAGGGAAAAATATATCAGCTCTTGCTCTCACAAATGAAATGATAATAAAGATTGTAAATGACGTGATGAATATAAATAGAAAGAATGAAGATTTCGAAGTTGAATTTGATTGCTCCCTGAAGACTTTCTTTGGCGATTTACCTTCTGAGTGCTCTATTTGTCCTGCTGGAACAACTTTTGCAACGGTAAAAGTTAATGGTGATGTTTTCCCTTGCGGATTTTTGAGAGATCACAGCTTTTTCAGGGCTGGAAACATAATTGAAGAAAGATTTTTTGATATATGGAAAAATAACCAAAGGTTCAAGTATTTCAGAAACCCTCTTAAAGGTTGTTCTTCTTGTTCAATATATAATGAGTGCAGGGGAGGTTGTCAAGCTCTAAAAAGAGGGAAAATATGTGACGGAAAACCTGAGGAGCGTAAAAATTTCCTCGCAGCATGCGGATTTATCTAATTACTAATTACGTAAATCTATGATTATGATTAATAAATCATTATAATTAAAATCTATGAATAATTAATAAATTTAATAATAATAAATTTATGCTCAGGGAGATCTCTTTAAGGAATCTTTTACTATTTTTTCCCATCCCTTGTTTTCAACAATAGAAGGTTTTCTCATTTGTCTTTTCCATTTAGTTGATTTCCCGCTTTTGTAATGACTCCACCCTGAACGCCAGAATTTCACTTTTCCACTTTTTGTTATTTTCACTCTTTTTGCTACGGTTTTAGAAGTTTTTTGCTTTGGCATGGTATTTTCGTTTGTTATTTTATTTTTTGCTTTATTTTTTTTCTTGTTTTTTTATTTATCCTTGTGCTTCTTTTAGAACTTCTTGCATTACTTCCATCATGCTTTCTTTTGGTGGGGCTTCTTTTAGCATTTCTCTTATCACTCCATCAAGTTCTTCTGGATTCCAATATTCTTTTTTATCTTTTTTGCGTTTTGATACAGATCTCCAGCCCCCCATAAGCCATACCATATTTCCGACTATTCTGAATACTTGACCTGTTATGCCTGCTGATTTGTCTGATGCAAGATAAACTATGAGAGGAGCAATTGATTTTGGATTTAGAACATCAAATGGAGCACTTGCAGCTGCTTCAAATATTGCTGCAAGTTGTGGTGTTGCTTCTGTCGTCAATCTTGTTCTTGCTACCGGTGCAATTGCATTTACTGTGACGCCGTACTTTGCCATTTCTTCTGCTACGATTATAGTAAATGCTGCTATTCCTGCTTTGGCTGCTCCGTAATTTGACTGACCAATATTACCTAAAAGTCCAGCATCTGATGTCGTATTTATTATTCTCCCTGAAACGGGTTTTCCTGCTTTTGCTTGATTTCTCCACCATACGCATGCGTGGTGAGTGCAGTTAAATGTTCCTTTCAGATGAACTGCCATAACCATATCCCAATCTTCTTCTCCCATATTGAAAATCATTTTGTCTCTTAGGATTCCTGCATTGTTTACGAGTATATCTATTTTCCCGAAATTATCTATTGCTGTTTGAATTATTCTTCTTGCTCCTTCAAAGTCATTTACGAAGTCATAGTTTGCAACAGCTTCTCCTCCCATCTTTTTTATTTCTTCAACAACTTCATCTGCGACACGGGTTTCTTTTCCTTCTCCTGAAAAGCTAACCCCTGGGTCATTCACTACTACTTTCGCACCATGCTGAGCAAGCATTATAGCTTCTTCTCTACCTATTCCTCTTCCTGCACCCGTTATTACGGCTACCTTACCTTCAAGAAGTTTAGCCATTGTCCTTACCTCCTAATTTTTTGGTTTTTTTTATTTATTTTACTTTGTTTATGTTTATTTGATATATGTTGAATTGATTTAGTGATTTAATTTTCAAATTTTTCTTGTTATTTTTTCAAATTTTTCTTGTTATTTTTGGATTTTTTTTGATCGTTTTTGATTTGGGTTGATTTTAATTTTCCTCCGTTTTAAGTTTTTGACCTCATTTATACAGCCAGCTCATTTTTTCTTTTTCTTTTTCTTTTTTTAATTTTTCTTTTTCTTTGAGCAGTTATCACATACTCCTCTTATTACAACAGAGAATGTTTCGCCTTTTCCCGGAATGTTTTTTCTTGTCTCAATTTTAATTGATTCTCCCGGTATGTCTATTATATTGTTGCAAATCTTACATATAAAATGGTGATGTGGATGGGGGTTTGTATCAAATATTGTAACGCCATATTCTCCCGATGAAGTTAAAGAAAATATCATTCCTTTATCCTCAAATTGTTTTAGGGTTCTGTAAACCGTGCTTAATGAAAGTGATGGCACTTCATTTTTTATCTTCTCATAGATTTCTTCTGCTGTGACATGTCCGCAGCCTTCTGTTATCTTTTTGTATATTGAAATTCTCTGGGGAGTTGCTTTTATTCCCTTTTTTCTTAACTCTTCTGCTATTTTGATCTTTGGTTGCTCATTCATATTAAAATTTTGTTTATTTTTTACTTGATTTTCTCTTTTTTCTTAAAATTTATCTCTTTTTCTTGATTTTTCTATTCAAAAGATTTTTTGGAACAAAAATTTCTTTTTGCAGATGTCAAATCCCAAAAAAATTGGAGCTTTCTTTGATTTAGACTATGTTATTGTTGGTAAAGACCTTTATAGACTGATTGGTGAAGAACTTATAAGAAAGAATATGGTCTCTAAATTCAGACTTATTTTATGGTATTTTTGGCTCATAAAATATAGGTTCAACCTTCTTAAAGCAGAAGATGTTTTGAAAAACAATATTGAAGATATGGAAGGGATAGATCTGGAAAAATTTGACGAAATCGCACAATCAGTATATGAAAGAGCTCTAAAACACATATTGCCCACTGCTGTCAAGCTTATAGAAGAACATAAAAAGTCAGGACACGAAGTTGCTATACTCTCAGCGAATTTCAAAAAACTCATAGAGCCAATTGCAAAATTTTTAGGAATAGAAAATGTTATAGCCATTGAGCTTGAGGTGAGAGATGGTAAATTCACTGGAAAAGTTGTTGAGCCGATATGCATAGGGAAAGGAAAAACTTTTTGGATGAGAAAATTCGCCAGAGAAAAAAATATAGATTTGACCGAAAGTTTCTTTTATACAGATAGCTTTTATGATTTTGATACTTTACTTTCTGTCGGGAATCCCGTCGCAGTCAATCCAGACCCAAGACTCAAAAGATTTGCAAAACACCTCGGATGGAAAATCATATATACAAAATGAAAAATCAAATTATAAAAGTGAGAAATCCAGAAGATAAAATAATTTCTTCCCGCGATAATCTAAGATCTATATTAGAAAGATTAAGAGCAGAAGGCAAAATCATAGTTTTTACTAACGGTTGCTTTGATCTCATTCACGTCGGACATATAAAAATTCTATTTGAAGCTAAAAAGCAAGGTGATATCTTAATAGTTGGAATAAATGATGATGATTCTGTGAAAAGATTGAAGGGTAAAGATAGACCGATTTTACCTTTATCTGCTCGCCAAGTAATTTTAGCATCTATTGAAGCTGTTGATTATGTTGTCCCTTTTTCTGAAGATACTCCTGAAAACTTGATAAAAGAGATTGAACCGAATGTTCTTGTGAAGGGAGAGGATTGGCCAGAGGACAAAATAGTAGGAGCAGATTTTGTAAAAAGCAAAGGCGGTAAAATTGTCAGAGTAAAATTGGTTGAAGGTTTCTCTACATCAAATATAATAAAGAAAATAAGAGAAAAGGAAGAGAAGGAAATTATATAATTTCAAATTATTTTAGTTCAAATTTATTTGATACTTTTATTTTATCCCCAAGGAGGTTTACTGGCTCTGGATACTTGAAATATCCCTC
>AWOA01000058.1 GCA_000494225.1 Candidatus Calescibacterium nevadense OTU 1 | reverse complement strand
GTTTTAATCTGCCAATGAGGAATTTAAACAAAAACAAAAAAAGGAGGTGGCAAAAACTATGAAGCTAAAAAAGATAAAAATAAAATCCCGCCAAAGCAAAAGACCATATGTCATTCTTCAAACTAAATCTTCTCCTGTTTCAATCTTGGTTTCGGATGATGGATTTTCCCTTACTATCTTTGACAAAACTTTCAGTTACCTCAAAAATTCAATTATTTCTTCTGGGGTATCTACAAAGGATTTTTCAGATTATTTAGGATTTTTGAAGGAAAAAGAGAAAAAAAGAAAAAAGTGATGGATAAATGAAACTCCCCCAGCCACACACCTGTGGGAACCCTGGAGCTGGGAGTTGGGAAAGTGTTTTAATCTGCCAATGAGGAATTTAAGCTTGCCCGTTCCTAAGGAACCTTGTGGAGCTGAAAAACAGAAGAGCAAGTGTCAGATTTCACAAAAAGGGTAGGTTTTGTATAGATATCAAAAGGTATTAAAGATGGCCGTTTATGTCTTTGTTTTTTATGTCTTTGTTTATGGAACCATTCACAAGAGTGAGATGAGGTACCGGCTTTTGCAAAGGTCCGAATTTTTGGGGTGGGGGTGGCTTACATAGAAGGCTACGAGCTATACTTGATAGCCAGCTTTTCTGTTATGGTGTTCTTCTTTGAAGGAGTTAGGGGAGAGGCTTATCGGGTTTTCGGGGCGCGCACACTCTAAGTCTTGGATTAGATAGAATGTGTGCCCGACCTTTACAGAAGAGAGCTCATAAAGTTAATCTGAGCTATAGATGAAGAATTAGAAACTTACACTTACATATACAACAACAGCTCAGTATATGAGCTTGGAAAAATACCATCAGGTGATTGGAAAAAAATTGGAAAATATAAGAGAAGCTAAAGATGACTATAATTTATCTTACGGTTCAAACATGAACTTGATGCAGATTAGAGAAAGATGTGGAAACAGTTGGAGAAGGGTAAAGGAGTGGACTATGTGCAAGGCTATAAAGGTTGTGTTTGATAGACCATCAAGTATATTGAACGGAGGAGTGGCAAACTTGGTGGAAGATCCTGCGAGCAAAGTTTTTGGGGTTCTGTTTGAGATAAACAGTTCTAAATGCTTACAAGTATGCGAAGTATATCTAAATGTTTATGACAGAAAAGAGTTGTTCGTATTTGTGCCAGATCTTGGGCGGGAGTTAAAGGCTGTAGCTTACATAAGAACAGAGCCAGAGTCCATCGCAAAGACTTCGGAAGGCTACCTGAATACTATAATTGAAGGAGCCAAAGAAAATTGCTTACCGGAAGATTGGATAGCTTTACTTGAAAAGCTATAGAACTATGTCAGATTTTGAAAAAAGGAATGGTTTATAAAAGACTAAGGAGGTGGGAAAAATGGAAATGAAAGAAATGAAAGGAATACTAACGCTAACCATTATAACCCAAAGAGTCACAAGCCTAAACTACGGGGAAAACATAGGGAATGTGTCTATCCTCAAAAAGCTTTCTTTGGGAGATAACTCTCAAATAACTTACGTGTCTGATAAGGCGCTCAAGTATGAAATGAGGAAAAAAGGTAAAGAAGAAAAAGGTTGGAAATTGTTAGACGAGAAGGTAAAAGAGGTAATAGAGAATAAAAGGAATAAAGGCAGACTTGATGTGGATAGTTTCGGGAAGGAATTAATAAAGAATTACGAAGAATTTGACCTATTCGGTGGCCTTTTGACGAATCTTAAAGGGGCAGATGGTAAAAAATTAGAGCTGTCTTATGGAGACAGCGTAAAAAGAACTGCACCCGTAAAGGTCACCTATGCCTATTCCATCTCTAAGTTCCAAGGAGACATGGACTTTATGAACAACATAGATGCATACAACAGATATATAAAGCACATAGAACAAAAAGACGCNCAGGTTATAACTCAATCCGAACAGCACAGGGCTCATTACTACTACACAATAGCAATAGATTTGGATAGGATAGGAGTGTGGGAAGGAGAAAACCAATCGGAGGATGTTATCTCATCTGAAAAAAAGGCAAATAGAGTAAAGGCTCTTTTGGACATAGTAAGAACTCTCTCAAGGCAGATAAGGGGACGGTGGGAAAGTCTGTCTCCCATCTTTGTAATAGGTGGCATTTACAAGATAAAAAATCCGTTCTTTATGGGATGCATAGGTGCAAAGGAAACCGAAGACGAAAAGCTAATTTTGGATACCAGAAGACTTCTTGGCTGTATGAACTTGATCCCTGAAGAGGAAAGGAAAAATACCCTTTGTGGGATACTTTCGGGATGCTTCGCCAACGAACAAGAAATAAGAGAAAATCTCCAATGCAAAAGCGTAGGAGAGGTCTTTGAGGAGCTAAAGAAGAAGGTGGAGGAAGTTTATGCAGTGTCTAAGGCTTAAGCTCTACACTCCCACGGGGATTTTTAAAAATCCGCTTTCCATAAAGGGTATAGAGATCTATCCTCTTCCTCCCTACTCCACCATAATAGGTCTGATTTACAGGGCAATGGGAAGGAAGTGGAAGGAAGGAGAGTCCTTCCAAATCTCCCTTCAGGGAGACTACGAGGCAATATATAGGGATTATGTGTGGTTTAGGAAGTATAACTTTAAAGATAAAGTTTTGGAGAAGCTTCCCTTACAAGTTCCAATTTTGCACAACCTAAGTTTGCTAATACACATAAAAGCTGAAGAAAAGCTTTTGGAAGAAATGGAAAAAGCTATAAAAGAGCCAAAAGAGCTTCTTTTTCTTTCAGGAGGAGAGTATCCAGTAAAGGTGGAAGAAGTAAAAATAGTCCAATGTGAAGAAAAGGAAATATCCGAAGAGGACGCTATAGAGTTAAAGCACAATGCTTACGTGCCAAAGAAGATCTTGGAAAAGGTCAGTGTTGATAAAAAAGGCGTGCTTTTTAGCCTTTCTTACTTTTACAAAAACTCCCAAAAGCCAAAAACATACTCTTGGATTGATGCCTATTACTTCCAAAAGGGAACACAAATCTGGGGTTCGTTGGTTTTTGATAAAGATAACAATAATCCTGTTTTTTTAACTGAATCAGTAGGGGAAGAGCTAAAAAGACCCGAAGGAGAAGAATACGTAAAATTCTATGCGGGAAATTGGCTTATGGCAAGTGCTTGCGTTGGAGTTTTGAAGGTTTTGGAAGCGCAAGGACAGAACGTAGAAAATTTGGTGAAAGAAAAAACTTTAAGGCTCCCAAAGGACTTGTGGGAGAAGCTACCGGAAATTTACGCAGACTATCTTTTGAAGGATAAAGAGGTAATTAATAAAAAGCTTAAAGAGGCTTATGAGGAATATAAAAATAAAAAGCAAAAGCAAAATAACAAAAATATGTTTGACCCTTATAAAATTCTTATATCTCCAAAACTTAGAGATTTTCACAGCAACAGTCCATTTACTAATCCATCGGTAAAGCATATATCTATAAAGGATGAGGATATAGAAGGGTTCATAAAAGATATAAACCAAGTTTCAGAAAAAGTCAAAGAAGCCTTCTTGAAAGACTGTGAAAAACTCAAGAAAAAAACTATAGAAACCTCCCAAACCTGCTTTTTCTGTCACGAAAGACAAGCAAAAAACTTTGTAGATGCCACGAGCTTCACTCCATTATTTGCTAGCCCAGACACTGTTAGAAATTTCATATGGAACCCAATACCAATCTGTAAAGAATGTGAATTTTTGCTTTATTTTACGAGCGTTGGATTTTATAAATCAAATGGAAGGTATCTTTTTGTTTATATTCCCGATTACCTTTTGGAAACTTACAGACTGAACCAGATTTTAAGCACGCAAGAGGAAATAGAGCAAGAAAAGCTTGGAAGAGCGTGGAGTGTGATAAAGCATGTCTTAGAATTAGAAAAACAAAAGCAAAAGAGTATTTGGATTTTAGAAAACATCTACTTTGTGGAAATTGAAAAGGTAGGAGACGCTACCGCAAACATATANTCCTTTCACATAAGCCCAAATTTAGCAGAAGCCATCCGTCAGTTGATTGACAAATATCCTAAAAACCTTCAGCGCATATTTTCTGACTTTCTCTTTTACATCTATACAGGGAGGTCTCTTTATGAGTTCTTATTCCTTCTGCTGTCAGGATTTATCAAAAAGGAAAGAGAGGAAAGTTATGAAGAAAAAAAGGAAAAAAGTAAAACCATTGAAAGTAGGATAGTGCAAGCGGGCAAGAATTTTAAGTATTTAAGTATCAATTTGCTTTTCTTTATAAACTTTCAGGAGGTATTAAACATGAACGAAAAAAAAGACTATACTAATCTGGCTTTTCGGGCAGGGAAAGATCTAAAAGCACTTTACAAAAAGGACCCAAGCACACAGAAAAAGCTTGAACCACTCACCTACAGACTCCTTGAAGCAATAAGAAGAAAGGACAAGGAATACTTCATATACAATCTAATAAGGGCATACCTTGAGGTGGAAAAGGAAATCCCCTCTCTCTTTAAGGAAGCACTGAACGACAAAAACTTCAACATGATAGCCTATGCCTTTTTGATAGGGCTAAACTCAGAAGAAGGGAGAGGAAAAGAAGATGAGAATAACAGAGGAGAAACTTCAGAGTCTGCTTGAAGAATGTTGGGCAAAGGATGACGGAACAACAATAAGGGAGCATACAGACAAGCTTTTGGAAAACTTAGAAAAACTTAAGTGCTATTACAAAAAAGACATAGAGGAGCTAATACCAAAAGAGCTTACATGTGAGCTAAGGTATAGATTTTGGGAAATCTTAGAGCTTGCCTGCGAGTATCACGACTATGGCAAAATCCATTGTATGTTTCAGAAAAAAGTTGAAAACAAAAACATAAAGCTGATAAAAGGACTTCCGGAGGTAAAGCACAATCTTCTTTCGCCCGCCTTTGTGAATGTAGAAGACGAACTGACCAAAAAAATCGTCAGACTTTTGGTTTTACATCACCATCCTGTGGAAAGAGTATCAACAGAAGATGTGGAAAGGGTTTTAAAGGAAGAGTTTGGCTTTGAGAAAAGTCCCATAAGCTTTTTGCTAAAAAAGGGGGAAATGGATTACTTAAGGGACGATATTGCAAGGAAGTTTGGACTCCCTGAAGAAAAATTGATTAAATACTACCGCCTTTTGAAGGGCTTGCTTCTTCGTATAGACCACGCAAGCAGTTCAAAGCAAGCACAAGACGTTGAAGAAAAACCTCCGGACGACACACTAAGTTTTGTAGATGAGTTTTTCAAAGGAGCGAACATCAATCTCAACGAAATGCAAATATTTATAAAAGAGAACAGGGATAAAAACCTTGTGGTTATAGCTCCTACCGGATCGGGCAAAACGGAAGCAGGCTTTATATATCTTCAGAGGAAAGGCTTTTTTATGTTGCCATACAGAGTTTCCGCCAATAGCATTTACACAAGGGCAGAGAAAATTTTTGGAAATTGTGCAGGACTTTTGCACTCAAGTGCATTAAACTACGTGCTTGAAAGGGATGAACGAAACGAAGACATTAAAAACAACAAAGAAGATGCTGTCTTTTTGAACTACTTCCTTTCCCGCAACTTTGCTAAACCTATAATCGTCTGCACCCCCGACCAGCTTATGCACTTTGTCTTTAGATACAAAGGCTTTGAAAAGTATTATGCAACCGCTCTCTATTCAAAGCTTGTTATTGATGAGTTGCAATCTTATGATCCTATCACCTTAGCCTTTATAGTGAAAGCTTTGGAAGTGTTAGCTCAAAACGGCGGAAAGTTTTTAGTTATGACCGCCACTTTCCCTAAGTTCTTGAAAGAAAGGTTTAAAGGTATGGGAGTAGAGTTTAAAGAGTTTAGCTTACAGCAAAACCCTTACCACAATGTTGAGATCATACAGCACACCATAGACAGTGGTATAAAAAAGATAATAAAGCTTTCCCAAAAAGCCAAAGTGCTTGTGGTAGTAAATACTGTCAGAAAGGCTATTGAACTAAAAGGGGAAATCCCCAACGCTGAGCTTTTACACAGCAGGTTTATACTAAAGGACAGAAAAGAAAAGGAAAAAGAGATAAAGGAGTTCTTTGACGGTCGGGAAAATGGCGTATGGATTACCACTCAGCTTGCGGAAGTGTCTTTGGACCTTGATGCGGACTACCTTTTTACAGAGCTTTCCACTGCAGACAGTTTGATTCAACGCATGGGAAGATGCAACAGAAGAGGGAAAAAATCAACTGAAAAACCAAACGTGTTTGTATTCACAAAGGATTGTTCGGGGATAGGTCCGGTGTATTACAAAGATTTGCACGAAAAAACTCTGCATAATTTAGAAAATGGAGCTTGGGATTGGGAATTTAAGTGGGAACTTATGGAAAAGGTCTATTCAGAAGACGCTTTGAGAAATACTAAGTATTTGGATAACTTTAAAAAAGCTTACTGCTATATAACAAACCTTTGGGAAGGAACGGATAGCTTTACAATAAGCAAGTCCCAAGCGAAGGAGCTTTTCAGAGACATAGATGCGGTGCAAGTAATTCCCAAAGAGTTTGAGAAAGAAGTAAAAGAGCTACTGCAAAAGTGGGAAGAGGCAAAAGGAAACTTATCAGAAAGAGTAAAACTACTAAGCCAAATCCTTGAATACAGCTTTTCTCTTCCTGTGTGGTCTTTGAATAAGTTAGAAAAGCAAAGTATTCACGACAAGCTAAGCATCTACTATGTAGAAGGAAACTATAGCAAAGACACAGGCTTTGAGCTAATAAGCTCTGCAGATACAGAGTGGAAGGAGAACATCATATAGCATGGACCTAAGGGAGCTAAAATATAGAGGCACACAGGTAGCATACTATGTGGTGTGTCAAAGAAAGCTTTGGCTTTTCACAAAAGGAATAAGCTTTGAAAAGGAATCGGAGTATGTTCAAATCAGAAAGCTTTTGGATGAAATTAGCTTTTCAAAGGAAAATAGAGTTTTCCTATGAACCTGTTAATATAGATTTTTTTACTACAGAAAAGAGCTTGGTAGTTCATGAGGTAAAACATTCTCATGCCTTTGGATCCTGCCCACATACTTTCGAAAAGGGACATTCTTTCTGTTTGGATGAGGCAGAAGTCTTTAAACCTATATTTTCAGAGGGATTAATTCTTGAGCTTATCAAATCAGCGCACTATAACAGAAAAGGACTTTTTGGGAGAGACTTAATCCCGAAAACAAAGGGTGAAAGTTTTAATCTGCCAATGAAGAATTTGAACTGAGGAATTTAAACTGTTATAAGGGACACTGAATTTTTTTATTCTTAAATTAAAATATTTCAATCTGACAATAAGGAACCAAACAATTTAAACGAAAAAACATAAGTTGCAAATGCAAATGGCATGATGAGCGATTTTGCTAACAATACCGAAGTGAGAAGATTAGTTATTGTCTCAAATAGATTACCATTTATAGTAGAGGAGGAAAATGGTAAAATAAAGTTCAAAGATAGTGTNGGCGGGTTAGTTACAGGAATTAACGATTATCTTGATTCCCTGAAAAGCTCATCATTCACCTCAATCCCATATATCTGGGTGGGTTGGCCGGGAAGGGAAATCAAAAAAGAACATCANGATGAACTTAGAAATAGGGCTATGTCCGATTATTCTTCATATCCCGTATTTATCTCAAAGGGAGAGATGGATAATTTTTATAATGGGTTTTGTAACAGAACAATCTGGCCACTATTTCANTGTTTNCCTGATTATACTGTTTACGANGAGAATTTCTGGAATTCTTATAAAAAGGTTAATTATTACTTCTGNGATACACTCCTTAAAATTCTGAAACCCGATGATATATTGTGGATTCACGATTATCACCTGATGTTACTCCCGAAACTTATCAGAGAAAAAATACCAGATGCCAAGATAGGTTTCTTTCTTCATATACCCTTCCCGCCGTTTGAAATATATCGCTTATTGCCTAGAAAATGGCAAATTGAAATTTTGGAGGGATTATTAGGTGCCGATCTTATCGGGCTTCACACAATTGATTACACCCAAAATCTACTAAGATGTCTCCTGCGAATATTAGGATTGGAACATAATCTCGGTAATTTGAGCGTTTCGGGAAGAATTGTAAAGGTTGATACATTTCCAATGGGCATAAACTATAAAAAATTCTTCACCGCTGCATCTGAAATTCAGCAAGATAAAATAAAAAAAATAAAGGAGATATTTGGAAATACTAAAATTATCCTTTCTGTCGACCGCCTCGATTACACAAAAGGTATCATTAACCGCCTTGAAGGATATGAACTATTCCTTGAAAAAAATCCCTCCTGGCATAAGAAAGTGACCCTGATGATGATTGTTGTACCCTCGCGCGTAGGTGTGGAAAATTATCGACGAGTAAAAANAAAGATCGACGAACTTGTTGGCAAAATNAATGGCAGGTTTGGNACTGTTGATTGGATTCCAATACATTACCGGAGCACAACTTTACCTTTTGATGAACTCGTGCTATTGTATAGTGTCTCCGATGTGGCTCTGGTNACACCATTGATAGATGGTATGAATCTCATCGCAAAAGAGTATATTTCAACAAGAGTGGATGGAACGGGTGTTTTGATATTAAGTGAGATGGCAGGGGCAGCAAAAGAACTCGGTGAGGCAATACTGATAAATCCTAACCATAAAATTGAAATAGCAGATGCAATAAAAAAGGCACTGGAAATGCCCCTCGAGGAACAGAAGAGACGAAACAGAATTATGCAAGAGAGGCTAAATAATTATAGTGTTATCAAATGNGCAAACAATTTTATCAGTGAACTGTTAGAATTAAAAGAAGAGCAAAAATCCTTCAATGCAAAACTTTTATCCTCTTCTTTAAAGGAAGAGTTGATAAAAAACTTTAAAACGGCAAAATCAAGAATTATATTCCTTGATTATGACGGAACCCTCGTCCCATTTGCGGACAGACCTGAGGAAGCAAAACCTGACGAAGAATTAATCCAACTCTTAAAAGAACTGTCAGAATACCAAAGTACAGAGGTCATTCTTATCAGCGGACGAGATAAAGATACCTTAGAAAACTGGTTCTCTACTCTTGATATTACATTAGTGGCAGAACATGGTATATGGATAAAAGAAAAGGATATGGACTGGCGAATTATCAAGCCATTAAATACTGATTGGAAACCAAAATTGTTACCAATTCTAAAGCTCTANGTAGATAGAGTCCCAGGTTCATTTATTGAAGAAAAGGATTTTTCGTTGGTGTGGCATTATCGCAAAGCAGACCCTGAACTCGCNTCTGTTCGAGCAAANGAATTGATGGATGATTTGATCTTATTAACTGCAAACATCGATGTTCAAATACGCCAGGGAAATAAAGTCATTGAGGTGAAGAATGCAGGAGTTGATAAGGGAAGCATAGGGNGATATCTTATTTCAAAAGGCCAGTATGATTTCATCTTAGCTATCGGTGATGATTGGACAGACGAAGACCTCTTTAATGCACTCCCACCAAATGCTTACTCCATAAAAGTTGGTATCGCACCTTCATCTGCAAAATTTAATGTTAGAGATTATATAGATGTAAGAAATCTTATTAAACAAATATTAAACAAATGATAACAAAAAAGAAGGAGGAATAATTCAATTATGAAGCAAATAATTTTGCAGTGGGGGTTGCCACTGGTAATAGTCATAGCGGCTTTTTTTGTTGGGCTAATCCTTGATAAGGTCATACATTTGAAATTAACAAAGCTTGCCGAAAGGACAAGATGGAAGGGCGATGAGATTATTATCAAGGCATTTCGTCGGATGTTTGTGTTATNGTCTTCTCTCACCGGTATATATATAGCAGTTCATAATATTACCGTCAGTCAAAGCTTTTTGAATATCTTTAATAAAGTTTTTGTTGCAGTAATTATCTTCTCGTTAACAATACTTTTCTCAAGGTTAGCTGTTGGTTTTGTCAACCTTTATACTGAAAAAGTAAGAAATGTTTTACCAACGACATCGATATTTACGAACCTTACAAGATTGTTGGTCCTTCTTATTGGTATCTTAATTATCCTTCAAACACTGAACATACCTATCACACCTATACTTACTGCATTAGGTGTTGGTGGGCTGGCTGTTGCCATAGCCCTCCAGGATACACTCTCCAATCTATTCGCAGGATTGCATATCATCCTCTCCCGACAGATAAGACCTGGTGATTATATAAAACTTGATAGTGGTGAAGAGGGTTACGTTATAGATATTACTTGGAGGAATACTACTGTTCGCCAGTTACCAAATAATATGGTGATTATTCCAAATTCAAGGTTAGCTTCTGCAATAGTTACAAATTATCATCTCCCAGAAAAGGAAATGTCAGTGCCCGTTCAAGTTGGTGTAAGTTATGATAGTGACCTCGAACATGTTGAAAGAGTAACTATTGAAGTAGCAAAAGAGGTAATGAGAGATGTTCCCGGTGGTGTTCCAGAATTTGAGCCGTTTATTCGTTATCATACATTTGGTGATTTTAGTATAAATTTCACCGTGATCTTGAGGGCAAGAGAATTTGTTGACCAGTACTTGATTAAACATGAATTCATAAAAAGGTTGCATAAACGATATAAGGAGGAAGGGATTGTTATTCCTTTCCCAATCCGAACAGTTTATATACAAAAAGAGAATTGAATAAAAATGATATAAAGCGACCAACAAAGTATAACGCAGCATAAAAGGTTTGGTGTTTTAGCAGCATAAAGGGTTTGGTGTTTTAATATGTCAATAAGGGTTTTTTAATATGTCAATAAGGGTTTTAATCTTACAACTAAGAATTTAATTAAACAGGAATTTAAACTTTCCCCAAAAGAATAATATCTGAAAAAGCTTCAATGAACTTTCTCATAAATTCCCCTATCAGAAATCCCATCCTATCAAATGTTAGTGTGAGAATGAGAATTGCAATAGCTATTCTCAAAGGAAANCCGATTACAAATATGTTGAACTGTGGTATTGTTCTTGANATTATAGCCGTTGATATCTCAACTACGAACATAGCTAATATAATAGGAAAAGCTATTTGTAGTGATACATAAAAAGATTCTCTGAGTTTGCTCAAAANNAATCCTGTTTGGTTCTCATTNAGACCAAANGAAAANGGAGGAATAATGTCAAAACTTTTTCTTATCCCCCACAAAAAACCAATATGTATATCTAAAACAAAAAACAGAGTTATCGCAACAAGNAAAATTAGCTCTGTTATTACAGAAAAAGGATTTTCTTCAAACGGACTCACGAGTGTCATCAAACCGTATCCAGCCTGATAGCCTACTGTCTCACCAGAAAGTTGAGGTGAAAGAAGAAATATTCTTATTATAAAGAATACAAGGAAAGAAAAGAAAAGCTCACTCAAGATCCCTACCATAATTTCAGCTAAGTTTTGTGGTAGCTCAAATTTAGTTTTTACTCCCGAATATATAGCTAAGGATACCGCAAGAGCTATACTAGCTCTCATAATTGGGAATATTATTTGAGAAGAAAATACAGGTACAGAAAACATAAGTAGCGACGTCCTAATAAAAATCGGGATGAATTCCAAAAGCTTTTGAGCATTCCAAAAAATATCCACTAAAATTGATTTTAAAAAATCAAAAAACTACTTTTATTTGATGTTCAGCAATCTGAATCCTGCGATTGATGAAATAAATCAGGTAATATCTTCAAATTATAACGGAATTTCTCTAAAAGATATAGTTCAAAAAAGGATTGAGGAATTCAAGGAACTTGGGAGTAAAGGGAGAACCAGGTTTGATTTTAAACCTTTTTTGAATATTGAACTTGAAACGGGAGTATTTGGTGAGCTTTGTTTTTGCTTCCTTACTGCAAACTCGTCTGCCGAACTTGGTATAAGGATACAAAAGTATGTTGGAGATGAGGGGTTCATCAAAAAGAGCTTTGAAGAATTAGCGCGAATATTTAAAATGATGGGACATAGATTCCCTGATGTTAGAGCTCATTATATATTTTTAGCGAGAGGCTTTGATTTAAATTCGGTCATCAGAGAAAAAGATGGGAAAAAAGCCAGAGAAAAACTTATAAAACTTAAAGGATTAGGAATGAAAGAGTCAAGCCACTTCCTCAGAAATGTAGGATTTGATGATGTAGCAATAGTAGATAGACACATTTATAGATTCCTCGTAAGACATAAGCTCGTACCCCAAAGAGAAACAATAACCCCATCTTTATACCTCACTTGTGAAGAAGTTCTCACAAAGATATCTGAAATTATAAAGGTTCCTCTTTCTGCTCTTGATCTTTTCATTTTTTTCAAACAATCTGGCAAAGTTTTGAAATGATACCAATTATAAAAAAGAAAATTAGAAGTTAAAAAAGNAGATGTAAAACAAAAACCAGGCACAACTAAAATAAAAAAAGCTCGGGTAATAAAAGTCAAATACAAAGTTTAAGGAAATAAAATTTAAATTTTTATAACATGAATAATTGATGGATAAAATAAGATAGATATGGGAGCAAAGAGTAAATCGGAAAAAAGCAAAGGTAATAGCAGATCCAATGGCAGTAAAAAAACAAGGCAGAAAAATGTAGATGGTACGAATCAAAAATATAAGATTATTTCTGAAAGATTAAAGGAGTGGGAAGAAAAGGTTCTCAAACCTTCTATTGAGAAAATACCTGAAAGAAAAGACAAATTTGAAACAACAAGTGGAATTGAAATTCCTCGGTTTTTACCTTACTATGAACCTCAGGGTGAGCCCGATGGATTTTTGAGCTTTCCAGGTGATTTCCCTTTTACTCGTGGTGTTCAGAGCACAATGTACAGAGCAAGATACTGGACTATGCGACAATATTCAGGATTCGGTACCCCAGAAGAAACTAATGAGAGATTTAAATTTCTCCTTAAAGAAGGGCAAACGGGACTCTCTATGGCTTTTGATCTTCCGACTCAAATGGGTTTTGATTCAGACCATGAAGTCGCTTTTCCAGAGGTTGGAAAGGTCGGAGTCGCAATAGATACTATAGAAGATATGAGAATTGTCTTCAAAGANATCCCTTTATCAAAAGTTTCTGTATCATTCACAATAAATGCTACTGCTCCNATAATTTTGGGACTTTTTTATGTTGTGGGAAAAGAGCAAGGAGTNCCTCCTGAAAAGCTTCGCGGAACAGTCCAGAATGACATAATAAAGGAATATGCAGCAAGAGGAACATATATTTATCCTCCTGATTTTTCAATAAAGCTTGCAATAGACGTTATTGAGTTCTGCACTAAAAAGATGCCAGAGTTCAATCCCATTTCTGTTTCTGGATACCATATNAGGGAAGCCGGAGCAACGGCAGTTCAGGAAGNTGCATTTGCTATATGTTCAGGGATAGAATATGTTTCTCGCTCAATAGAGAGAGGNCTTTCTCCTGATGACTTCGGAAAGAGAATTACATTCTTTTTTTCTGTTCATAATAATTTTTTTGAGGAGATTGCTAAGTTCAGGGCTGCAAGNAGAGTTTGGGCAAAAATAATGAAGGAAAGGTTTGGAGTAAAAAACCCGGAAGCTATGAAATTGAAATTTCACGCTCAGACCTCAGGTGTCACATTAGTTGCACAAGANCCCATAAATAATATTATCAGGGTTGCATATCAAGCTATGGCTGCTGCGCTTGGTGGAGCACAAAGCATCCATACAAATTCTTTCGATGAAGCTCTCGCACTTCCNACAGACTACTCCGTAAAAATCGCTCTCAGAACCCAGCAGATACTCGCTTATGAAACATTTATAGGAGATACTGTTGACCCGCTCGGAGGTTCATACTATATTGAATACCTGACAGACAAATTAGAAGAAAAAATATGGGAATACATAAGAAAGGTGGATGAACTTGGTGGTATGAGAAGAGCAATTGAACTCGGATTTATACAAAGGGAAATAGCAAGAAGTTCGTGGGAGTATCAAAAACTCGTAGAAGAAAAGAAAATCTTGGTCGTTGGAGTAAACATTTTTAGAGAATCTGGACAGGAGCAGAAAGTNAAAATCTTTCGTTTAAATGAAGAAATGGTAAAAAGAAAAGTGGAGCGTCTCCAAAANTTTAAAAGNGAAAGAGATAACGAAAAGGTAAAATTAGCCCTTTCAAGACTCGAAGATTATGCAAGAGATGGTAAGACAAATCTTGTTGAACCTATAATAGAGTGTGTTGAAGCAAATTGCACTTTGGGTGAAATATCAGGAGTCTTTGAAAAAATATATGGGAGATTTAGAGGTTTCGCCTTCTTCTAATTTTGTTATTTATTTATATTTATTTAAAATCTTGTAGAGAAAAACAGNGAAAAAGAAAAGTCAAGGAATTTGCCTTTTCTGAGCTTTTTTTGAAAAGNATAAGAAGATTCATCAGGGTTTTCAAATAAAAAAATTCCAGCGGATGCTCCCACTGTTGAAGTTTCATCTAAATCAATAGCTAAAATCGGACCAAATTCATAAACTCTTTCTTGCTCTCCCGATGTTGAACCTTTTTCATTCCACCTTATTGTAAAATGAAACCTTCCTCCCACGTAAAATCCATCTAATANTTCGCCNGATATCTTTGTCCAAAAATCGTTTGAAAATGGNCCAGTATGNGCCCCAGTATACATTCCCATTACCGAGAGAGGATAGTTATGATGAGCATAAAATGGGCGAGTTTTATTTGTCCATGCATATTCTGCTATGAACGAAAGTCTACCCATTTTNCCTGACAGACCAGATAGCCANGCTATATCTGTGAGTTTGAAAGGAACTGGGAAACACTTCATACCTTCCGCCTTATCTTCAACCTGCCAGCAAGCTACAATATCATCTCCTGCATATTCATAATATCCTACAAGTTCATCAAAAATTTCAATTCCAAAATTATCTAGTATTTTCCCTATGTTAGTTATTAAATAAAAACCCGCTGCTTGATTTGTATCCCTGCTCACCCAGTATTGTAAGCATTCTTGCTGNTTAGCTTCATCNTCTTCATATTTGCATATTCCTGAGGCGTTTTCTAACCTTCCTGTGAACAAATCAATATAATCCTGGAAAGTTCTTGGTTTTGANCCNCCTTTTCCCCCAAAAGCTATAATCCTATTTACACCTACTCTCAAAAATGATATTCCCCATTCAAATCTCATTATCAGAAAATTTGGATCTGGGAATTTATAATTCGGATCACTTANGAAAATCAAACCCAAAAGCCCGGATACATCACCAAAGCAGAAATTATCTATGCACGGCAAAGGTAAATTTTTTATTTGACCCGATATAAATTTTTGTGGTTCTATATTGTGAGAAAGTAAAATTGAATTGTGTATNCCGGGACCTAACGATAAAGAATCTTTACCACCAGAGATGATAAAATATTTAATTTTTGTCTCAAATGAAAACCTGTGTAAAAATATGGGTTCATATCTTGGGAGAGAAAAGAATGGTTCCGCTAAAATTTTTGTGTG
>AWOA01000057.1 GCA_000494225.1 Candidatus Calescibacterium nevadense OTU 1 | reverse complement strand
ATAACAAAACTGTGCATGAGATAACCTTTGGTCCATCTTACTACTTTAAAGGTCATAACTTAAAAGTTCAACTTGATTATTCTCCTTTGATATTTGAGGGTGAGGATGGTAAAAGCAAGATACAGCAACATCTTGTAAGGCTACAGTTTCAGTTTAATATAAAATAAAGCAAAATGGTGGGGAGGGAGGGATAAAATAAAACCCCTTCTTAAAATAAAACCCCTTCTTGTAAAAAAAAGGAGGAAAAAGCCATGAAAACAATAAAAAAAATGAAAATAAAAAATAAAGTAAAACAAGCAAAAAAAGAGGCACCGAATATGTTCGTCGTTCCACTTCTTCTTCTCTTTCTCTCTTCTTTTTCCTTGTTCAAAATAAGTCTTGCTCAAAAACANAAAATAATAAAAGTAGATGGTTCAAGTACTGTGTATCCGATAACGGAAGCTGTTGCCGAGGAGTTCCAGAAAAAATATAAAGATATAAAGGTAACAGTTGGTATATCTGGGACTGGTGGTGGNTTCAAAAAGTTCTGCCGTGGCGAGACAGATATATCAAATGCATCAAGACCTATAAAAAAATCTGAAATCCAACTTTGTGAACAGAACGGTATAGAATATATTGAAATACCCGTTGCTTACGATGCTCTATCAGTTGTTGTNAATAAACAAAACAACTGGGTTGATAAAATCACAGTTGAAGAACTGAAAAAGATATGGGAGCCAGAANCTCAGGGAAAGATAACGAAGTGGAACCAAATAAGAGCAGACTGGCCAGANGCTCCGNTCAGACTTTTTGGGCCGGGCACAGACTCTGGAACCTTTGATTATTTTACAGAGGTCATAGTCGGTCAATCTGGTAAAAGTAGAGGTGATTATGTTGCAAGTGAAGATGATAATGTTCTTGTTCAAGGTGTGCAAGGAGATAAATACGCTCTTGGATACTTCGGTTATGCATATTACGTTGAAAATAAAGATAAGCTGAAAGCAGTTCCCATAGTGAATCCTTTAAACGGCAAGCCAGTTGAACCATCAGAAGAAAGTATATATAGGGGAGATTATGTTCCTCTTTCTCGTCCTCTTTTCATCTACGTTAGCTTAAAATCTCTGGAGAAAAAAGAGGTTCAAGACTTTGTTGAATTCTACATAAAAAATGCAGCAAAACTTTCTCGTGAGGTAGGATATGTTCCTTTACCAGAAGACTTTTATGATGTTGTAGCAGAGAGGTTCAAAAGGAGAATCAAAGGTACTGCATTCGGNGGTGAAGCGAAATTCATTTCTTTGCAGGACTTCATAAAAGNTGAAAAAGAAAAGCTCGGTCTTGATAAAGAAAAGAAAGACAAAAAGAAATAAAATAACGGAAAAATAAGAAAATGGGGAGGAGTTAAAAAAGCAAAAAACAATAAAGTAATGAACGAACTCCTCCCCTTATCTTTTATTTTTTCCGCTTCCGTAATANCAAAATTTTTTTCCCTTCAAGATATCTTCGAAATTTGTAAAAAAATTTGTAAAGAATATTTTTTAAATTCTTGGGATGAANAAGCGAAAAATACATCAAGAATTTTAAATTGAAAAATTTCGAAATTGAATGAATCTGACAAAATAATTCTCGCATTTGATTTTTTTTCTACCTTTATTTTTTCTAAATGGATAGAAAGTTCAAAAAAAATTTTTGGGGAGCAAAAAAAAGAATATATGGAGAGTATCTGACTTCTATTATTCATATATTTGGTTTATATTACCTGAAATATATTTGGTTTATATTACCTGAAATAAAAAATACTGTTTAGGCTATATGGTAGTGCTAGTGGAGCATCAATAAAAAATGCGTGTAATAAAAAATAAAAAGGTATTTATTTCAATAACTTTATCGTAGCTCAAAAGTAAAGTTAATAAACAAAAACAGGAATTGAAAAGCCTCTGAAAAATAACATAAATATTTTTTCTCAACTATTACTAATCTATTTGAAGATAAAAAAGATTTTGTTTAGTTTTTAGATTTACAATGTGAATAATGGAGGAAAAGAAAGAAGGGAAAAGGGAGAAACCAAAAATTTTGAGAATTATAACTCGGCTTGAAAGGGGTGGAGTNCCTTACGAAGTTTTAGAGGTCACAAGAAGTGAAGAAATAAATAAATTTTTTGATCAAGTACTTGTAAGCGGTTATTGTAAGAACGAGGTGGAAATCNCTCCTGATATAAAAGTTTTACGCGTAAAGAATTTAGAAAGAGATGTATCTTTGTTGAAAGATGTTTTTGCTCTGTTTGAGATAATAAAGATAATTCTTTCAGAAAAGCCGGATATAATTCACACTCATACATCAAAGGCAGGATTTATCGGGCGCCTTGCTGGATTTATATGTAAAGTACCATACAAAATTTACTCACCTCATGGACATATATTTTCAGGATATTTTTCAAAGACTAAAACTTTTTTATTCAAGTTTTTGGAGTTCATAGCAGGAAAATTCACAGATGTTGTGGTCGTAAGAACAGAAGATGAAAANGAAGCTTTTGAAAGNGTGGGATATAGAGGGAAATTTTTCTTTATACCAAAAGCTGANGTAAAGTTAGAAAGTCAAAAAGAGCAGGAAAAATTTTTGGGAAGTGAAACAAACGAAAAAATAGAAAAAATANAAGATAAGATAATTGCTTTGAAAAACTCCGGGGTAAAAATTGTCGGGACGATATCTCGCCTCGAGCCTGTGAAAGGTATTGAATATCTTGTAAGAGCTTTCTCACTTCTTCTGAAAGATTTAGATCAAAAAGTTTTTTTGCTTATAGTCGGAGACGGTTCTGAGAGAAAAAAACTTCAAGAGCTTGCAGAAAAAATTTTGGGGAAAGAAAATTTTCTCTTTACAGGTTGGATTTATCCTCCCGATGATTTTTATCCTCTTTTTGATGTCTTTTGTGTCCCATCTTTGAACGAAGCTTGGGGAGTGACAATAATTGAAGCTGGAAAATTTGGAATTCCAATCGTAGCGTCTTCGGTTGGTGGTATTCCGTATTTTGCAGGTGGATATGTCCTTCTTGTTCCCCCAAAAAATGAACAAAGCCTTAAAGAAGCTATAAAAAAAATCCTGATGGATGAGAAGTTGAGAAAATCTCTATCAGAAAAATCATTTGAGCTATCTCAAAAATACACAAGAGATTTTATGATAAAAAGGTATCTTGAACTTTATTTTTCTTTGTATAAGAAAAAAAATTCTTGAAATTTGTTTTTCTTTTCTTTTTATTCATTATCTTATGAATACTTTTGCTTGTTTGCTATAAAAGGTGTGATAAATGGGGTTTAAGTTATGGCTGTAAAGGAAGAAAAAGTTCCATTAGAAAGAGTGAGGAATATAGGATTTGTAGCTCACATAGATGCAGGTAAAACAACTACAACAGAAAGGGTCCTTTTCTATACGGGGACAACATATAAGATTGGAGATGTTGATGAAGGAAATACCGTCACAGATTGGATGCCTCAGGAAAAAGAAAGAGGTATTACTATAACTTCCGCAGCTGTCTCTTGCTACTGGAAACAGCACAAAATAAATATAATAGATACCCCAGGGCACGTGGATTTCACAATTGAAGTGGAAAGGTCATTAAGGGTTCTTGATGGATGCGTTATAATTTTTGATGCGGTAAATGGTGTTGAACCGCAGTCTGAAACAGTTTGGAGACAAGCTAACAAATACTCTGTACCAAGAATTTGCTACATAAACAAAATGGATAGGATTGGAGCAGATTATTTTGCAACACTAGAAGATATAAAGAAAAAATTAGATATTACTCCTATTCCTTTACAGATACCAAATGGAAAAGAAGAATCCTTCAAAGGTCCCATAGACCTTATAAAAATGAAAGCAATTTACTTTTCAGAAGAAGACGAGGGGAAAACTTACTACTATGATGAAATTCCTGCAGATTTAAAAGATCTCGCAATTGAGTGGAGAGAAAAGATGATAGAATCTATTGCTGAAATTGACGATGAGTTTATGGCAAAGTATATAGAAGACCCTAATTCCATAACAGAAGATGATATTCATACAGCTGTAAGAAGAATAACGATAGGGTTCAAAGGGGTTCCTGTTTTTTGTGGCTCATCTCTTAAAAACAAAGGAGTCCAACCTATGATAGACGGAATTCTGCTCTATCTGCCATCTCCTATTGATAGGGGAAGTGTGAAAGGGAAACATCCAGATAGAGAAGAAGAAATAGTCTTACCTCCCGATGAAAATGGTCCCCTTTGTGGTCTTGTTTTTAAAATAATGAATGACCCTTATGCAGGTCAGCTCTCTTATGTAAGAATATATTCCGGAAAATTGAAACCAGGAACTACAATATACAACCCCCGCCTGAGAAAAACTGAAAGGGTAGGTAGAGTTATGAGAATGTTTGCAAATAGAAGAGACGATATTGATGAGGTAGCAGCAGGTGATGTCGTAGCACTTACAGGATTAAAGGACACTATAACAGGGGATACAATTTGCCTGAAAGAAAATCCAATCCTACTTGAAGGTATAGACATTCCGGAACCTGTCATTTATGCTTCTATTGAACCACTTACCAAACAGGACCAAGAGAAGCTTTTTATATCTTTGCACAAGCTTGAAATAGAAGATCCATCCTTTAAGGTAAAATACAATCATGAAACACAAGAAACTATAATGTGGGGAATGGGAGAGCTTCATCTTGAGATAATAAAAGATAGGCTCGAAAGAGAATATGNTGTGAAAACAANGATGGGTAAACCTCAGGTAGCTTACAAAGAAACAATAGTAGGGACTGCTGATGCCGAAGGAAAATATATAAGACAATCGGGTGGTAGGGGACAATATGGACATGTAATAATAAGAGTTGAACCTCTTGAAAGAGGTAAAGGATTTGAATTCGTAAATCAGATAAAAGGTGGAGTAATTCCTGCTGAATTTATCCCTTCTGTTGAAAAGGGTATTAGAGATGCTATGGAGGAAGGTGTTTTAGCAGGTTACCCTATCGTTGATATCAGGGTCACGCTTTATGATGGTTCTTTCCACGAGGTTGATTCTTCTGATATTGCTTTCAGAATAGCAAGTTCTATTGCCCTAAAAGATGCGGTCAAAAAGGCGGGATTAATTTTACTTGAACCTATAATGAGAATTGAAGTTTATACTCCCGAAGAATTTCTGGGAACAGTTATAGGAGATTTGAATTCAAGAAGAGGTAGAATATTAGATATAGCAATAAAGGGGAGTTTTAGAGCTATTAGAGCATTCGTACCGTTGTCTGAAATGTTCGGATACGCTACAACTTTACGATCTCTAACACAGGGCAGAGGATACTATGTTATGGAATTCCACGGATATGAAGAAGTTCCTAATTCTATTATGAATCAGATAGTTGAAGCAAGNAAAGGTGTTTCAGCAAAAAATTAAAGTGGGGAAATTAAAAACGTAAGATTTGCTATGATTAACTTCAACAAGATAGTAATAAAACTTAAAGCTTATGACCACAGGCTCCTTGATAACACAGTAAGAGAGATAGTTGGAACGGCTGAAAGAACAAATGCAAAAGTCGTCGGTCCTATACCTTTACCAGTTAAAATAAAAAGATGGACAGTCCTCCGCTCACCCCATACAGATAAAAAATCTATGGAATCATTTGAATTAAGAATTCATAAACGCCTCATTCACATTCTCGACCCCCAAGCCGCTACAATAGAAGAATTAAGAAAAATTGATGTACCCCCAGGAATACACATAGAAATGAAAGTTGAATAAATTATTAAACGTATTATAACATAAAAAGGAGGATAAAAAAAGATGATATCAGGACTTGTTCTTCATAAAGTCGGAATGACACAGATATTTGATCAGGAAGGAAAGCCAGTCCCAGTTACGATTTTAAAACTCTCCGGAGGTTTTATTCTTGGATACAGAGACGTAAAAGTTAAGGGTAAATTAGAAAAGAGGGCAATAGTTGCTTTTGATGAATGTAAAATAAAGAATATCCCCAAACCTATCTTGGGTATAATAAAAAAAGCCGGAATTGAAAAAGGTTTTAAAACAATAAAGGAATTTAGCGTTATTTCCCAAGATAATCTCCCACCAGTGGGTTCAAAAGTAGGAGTTGAAATCTTTCAGGTAGGTGATTTAGTAGATATTACAGGAACAAGTAAAGGTAGGGGCTTTCAAGGTGTTGTAAAAAGATGGGGCTTCTCCGGAGGACCAGCAAGTCATGGTTCTATGTCTCACAGAAGACCGGGCTCAATAGGACAAAAAACTGAACCCGCAAAAGTTTGGAAAGGAAAAAAAATGCCAGGGCATATGGGAATGCAAACTATAACAGTAAAAAATCTCAAAGTTCTGTATGTTGATAAAGATAATGAAACAATAGCCGTTCATGGTTCTGTCCCAGGTGCAATAGGAGGAAAAGTTTTGATAAGAAAGAAACTGAAATAGTATAAAAAATTAAAACTCATAAGAAAATAAATGATGATAAAAAAATGAAAAAAATAAATAAAAGAATGTAAGTAAGAAAAAATAAAAAAGTAAGGAGGAATTATAAATGGAAACTATCTCCCCATCTTTAAACAAAGCTATTTCAGATGATTTTGTTACCATTGATGTTCATGACGCCTTATCAGGTNGNTNTNNTTCATGGTTCTGTCCCAGGTGCAATAGGAGGAAAAGTTTTGATAAGAAAGAAACTGAAATAGTATAAAAAATAAAACTCATAAGAAAATAAATGATGATAAAAAAATGAAAAAAATAAATAAAAGAATGTATAAGAAAAAAATAAAAAAGTAAGGAGGAATTATAAATGGAAACTATCTCCCCATCTTTAAACAAAGCTATTTCAGATGATTTTGTTACCATTGATGTTCATGACGCCTTATCAGGTGAGAAGAAAGGTCAAATCAAAGTAGAAAAAATATTCTTCTCCGCACCTAATAAAAATATTCTTTGGTATTACGTCAGATGGTACCTTTCCGGAAAGAGAGCTGGAACTCATCAGACCAAGACTATATCAACTGTTAGTGGGAGTGGTAGAAAACCTTGGCCACAGAAACATACAGGTAGAGCAAGACAAGGTTTTGTAAGGAATCCTCATTGGGTCGGAGGAGCTGTTGCTCACGGACCTCATCCAAGAGACTATTCATACAAGATGAATAAGAAGGAAAGAAAAGAGGCTTTAAGAAGTGCAATTGCTTCAAAGTTCATAGAAGGAAAACTTAAAGTCATAGACGAAATAAATTTTGATACCCCTCAAACTAAGAAAGCAATTCAAATCATACGAAATTTAGAGACTTATCCTCTAATCCTCGTAACAGATGGTTCAAAGAAAAATGTGTTCCTATCTTTCAGAGGAGTTCAGCTATCCCGCACTTTACCAGTAGATGAAATAAATGCATATGAGATTTTGAAATATGATTTTGCAGTCTTTGAGAAAAACGCGTTCATTAAAATTTTACAAAGATATAATGTAAAAGTGGAGGAGAAATAAAATGCAAGAAAATAAAATTCAAGAGAATAAAAATAAAATAGAGAAAAAAGTGAAAATTGTTCCAGACATTGCACCGGAAGATATAATTTTNAATCCAGTTTTAACAGAGAAATCTNATAAACTTAGTGAAAACAAAAAGTTTGTTTTTATCTGCCGTCTTGANGCAACTAAACCTCAGATAAAAAGAGCAGTCGAAAAAATATTTGGCGTTAAAGTCAAAAAAGTTAATACGATGATATATAAAGGTAAGGTGAAGAGAAGAGGAATTTTTGTGGGAAGGCGACCTTCGTTTAAAAAAGCAATAGTTTCAATTGAGGGGCAATTAGATATAGGAAAAATTACTGAAAAATTCACTTTGCCATCAAATAAATAAAAACTTATAAGCTTATACAAAAAAGTAGAATAAATCAAAGGAGGTAAAATAAATGGGAATAAAAACTTATAAACCTATAACTCCTGGTAGAAGACACATGACAGGATATGATTTTGCTGAAATAACGAAAGACGAGCCAGAGAAAAGTCTCCTTGATAAATGGAAACAAAAAGCCGGTAGAAACAATATGGGGAGAATAACCGTAAGACACAGGGGGGGAGGACATAAAAAAAGATATAGAATAGTTGATTTCAAAAGAGATAAATTTGATATACCTGGGAAGGTAATATCAATAGAGTACGATCCTTGCAGAACCGCGAGAATTTGCCTTGTTGAGTATAAAGATGGTGAGAAAAGGTATATAATTTGGCCAAAGGGATTAAAAGTTGGGGATACAATCTTATCATCAAAAAATAAAATAGAA
>AWOA01000056.1 GCA_000494225.1 Candidatus Calescibacterium nevadense OTU 1 | reverse complement strand
TCAGAAAAAATAAAAACATTAAGAACCGCAAAAGCAATAGCAAGAATAAAAGTTTCTCCTGAAACAATAGAAAAAATAAATAAAAAGGAGATAGAGAAAGGGGATATTTTTGAGGTTTCACGAGCAGTTGCAGCTCTTTCAGCAAAAAAAAACATCTGAAATTTTACCTTTTTGCCATAACATACCAATAGAATGGGTTGGATGTGATGTAAGAATTCAAGATGGATTTTTAGATGTTGAAGTCACAGTAAAAACGATAGCAAGAACAGGATGTGAAATGGAAGCACTTTTTGCAGTCTCAACTTGCGCCCTCAACATATATGACATGCTCAAACCATACGACAAACAAATAGTCATTGAAGAAATAAAACTCGTTGAAAAAACCGGAGGAAAAAGTGAATTCAAAGAGAAAGTGAAAGAAGAATTCAAAGCGGGGGTTCTCGTTGTTTCTGACTCGGTCTACGCAGGGAAAAAACAAGATAAAGCAGGAAAAGAGATAATAAAGATTCTGAGCGAAAATGAAATAAAAAATATTGAATACAAGATTGTTCCAGATGAAATTGAAATGATAAGGAAAGAAGTGCTCTCATGGTGCGAGAATGGATTTGACCTTGTTATAACAACGGGCGGAACAGGGCTATCTCCAAGAGATACAACACCTGAGGCAATAAAACCAATTATTGAAAAAGATATATCAAGCATAATGGAGTTCGCAAGATTTTACGGTGCAGAAAGAACACCATATACTATGCTCTCAAGAGGTCTATCAGGTATAAAAGGCAAAACCCTTATTTTAACACTACCGGGTTCAACAAGGGGTGCAAGAGAGACTATGATGGCTCTATTTCCTTATATACTCCATATATACAGAATAATGGGAGGGGGCGGTCATTGATTTGGGAAATTTTCACGCAAAAAATATTCTTTTATCTGCTGTTCTTTGCAATCGCTTTCACCTACTCTATGGTTGGATTGGGCGGAGGAACAGCTTATACGGCAATCTTGACAATTACAAATACACCATATAAGATTATTCCATCTACCGCGTTATTTCTCAATATGGTCGTTTCCATAATAAGTTTTCTTAACTACAGGGCATATTTTCCATCAGAAAGAAAATCTTTGATTCTGTTAGTTTATTTATTCGGAGGTGGAGGAACAATTCTCGGAGCGAACCTGAATATAAAAGAGAAAACTTTCTTTATAATTCTTGGAATAGCTCTGATCTTATCTGCTATAATATCCTTCTTGAATGATTTCGGAAGCAAGAAAATAAATTTCAAAATCAAAAAAAAATCATTACCTCTTATAAGCTTTCCGATTGGCATTCTTGCCGGTATAACTGGAATTGGAGGAGGTATATACCTTTCACCACTGCTAATTTTCTCAGACTTTCCCACAAAAGGAATAGCATCAATAACATCGCTTTTCGTTTTTCTAAATTCATTCCTTGGATTTTCAACGAAATTTTTCAAAGGGGAGTTTAATTTTCATTTTGCAATCCCCATCCTAATTTTCGTCATAGCAGGAGCTTTACTCGGATCACGCCTCGGCTCAATAAAATTCAAACCACAAGTAATAAAATTTTTTCTCAATCTAATAATTCTAAACATAGGAGGATATAGCCTATGGAAAGGGATCTCATAAGTATTGAAGAAGCAAGAAAGTTAATATCAGAACATGCAAAACCCATAGGTGAAACTTTTCAAGATGTTATTCAGAGTCTCGGATGTGTAATATCAGAAGATATTTTTTCTCCAATAGATATTCCGAGCTTTACAAATTCAGCTATGGACGGGTATGCAATAAATACAGAGACCATAAAGTTTTTCCCTGCAAGGCTAAAAGTCATCGGAGAAATAAGAGCAGGAGATAGCAAAAAGATAAAATTAAAAGAAGGCCAAGCAATAAAAATTTTCACAGGGGCTCCGGTCCCTNATGGAGCTGATGCNGTTGTCGAAAAAGAACTCGTGAAAGTTGATGGAGACTACATAATCGTTGATAAAGAGATAAAAAAGGGAAGGAATATTAGGTTAAAAGGTGAGGAGATAAAAAAAGGAGAAAAAGTAATTGATAAAGGAACTATCATAACTCCCGCTGTTGCAGGATTTCTAAGTGCACTCGGTATAAAGAGAGTTAAAGTTTTTAGGAAACCAAAAGTTTCAGTTATAATAACGGGTGGAGAAATAATAAGGCCCGGAAGAAAACTGAAATATGGCAAGGTGTATGATTCCAACTCGGTTTCTTTACAACTTGCACTAAAAGAGAACAGAATAGAAGATATAAGATTAAAATTTTCAGAAGATAACCTTGCAAAGTTAAGAAAAATTTTCAGAGAAGAAATAAGAAAATCGGATATATTGATTTTCTCTGGAGGAATTTCAGCAGGTGACTATGACTACGTGAGAGATCTTATGGAAGAGGAAAAAGTCGAAAAGATTTTTTACAAAGTAAAGCAGAAACCCGGTAAACCCTTATTTTTCGGTAAGAAAGGCAATAAATTTATTTTTGCTCTTCCAGGAAATCCGGCAGCAGTGCTCGTTTGCTTTTACGAATATGTCCTACCATTTATAAAAGGTTGTATGAACTACCCAAGTATCTTTCCCAAAGAAGAAGAGAAAAAACTTTTTGAAGATGTAGAGAATAAATCAGATAGATTGAATTTCATGAGAGGAAAAATTATAGGAGAAGAAGTAAAGATATTTGAACATCAAGATTCTTACATGCTTTCATCCTTCGCAAAGTGTGATTGTCTTGTTCTAATTCCACCATCAAAAAAAATAACGAAAGGAGAAAAGGTAAAAGTTCATATACTATGGGAGAACTGAAACTAAAAGAAAAACAAAACAGTCAAAAGGAAGAAAAAATTCTAATAAAGGATGTAGCAGGTGCAATTCTTGCGGGCGGTAAATCAAAAAGGTTCGGAAGCGACAAGAGGTTTTTCAAAATCAATGGCAAAACTTTACTTGAAATCATGTGCGAAAAATTAAGAGCTGTATTTGAATCAAAATATATTTCCACTGAAAAAAATTTTGAAATTAAGCTATCTGAAAACAAAATAGAAATACCGGATTTCAAAATTGTATATGATAAGTATCATGATATAGGACCGATATCAGGCATAGTTAGCGTGCTNAATGAAATTCCAGAAATAGGTTGTGTTTTTGTTCCTTGCGATATGCCCTTTTTACCCGAAAAAATTTTATTTTTTCTTTCCGAATTCAAAGAGTTTGACATAGTTTATTTTAACTTGAACGGAAAAATCTACCCAATACCCGGTTATTACTCAAAGAATCTCATACCCAAAATAGAAAAGATGATTTCACAAGGAATTTTTGCATTGAAATATCTTACCCAGAACTACAAAGGAAAAAAATTGGAAGTGGGAGAGAAAGAATTTGAAAAACTTGGTGCNAAGATTGAAGATATGAAAAACATAAACGAAATAAAAGATATCTGACACAATAAGAATAACCCAGAAAATTAATATTAACAGACAAACTAAAAAAATACCTTAAAGCTAATATTTAAGAGCATTAATAGTATTGTTCAGAACTTGGAAAACAAATGTTGGATTATGAACTCCACCACCGCTACCTCCTTTAATAAGAAAGTAGTTCCAAGCAGCTTTTACTATATCTCTACCTTCATCCTGTGTAAGATCTATGATATAATTTGGATTAGGTGGCGGAGGAGCGGATGGTGATTTTCTTAAACCTCCAAGCTGAACCCATATTGTATTAGTTGAAGAATAAGGATAACATCCTCCGTCATTTCTTACTTGAACAGGGGAAGAGAATTTGAGTATTACAGATATCTGACCCGCAATTGAAGTAATTTCAACTGATTGAGGGACAGTGCTTACAGCAATATTTGAAGTTGCAGTGGAAGAGAAACACCCAGTTGAAGGGTCGTAAGCTCTAACATAGTATGTTATATTGTCTTCATAATATCTTTTTAATGCGTCATATATTTTTGTCTCAATTGTTGATTTAAGTATGTTGAGATAAGGNTTTATCTGTTTTTCTAAGCTTTTCATGCTAACTCCTTCTCCATGACATTTGCGGCACACAAAATCAACATTTTCTTCTGATATAGCAAAAACATGAGAACCTTCTGGATTAAGCTTCATGTGGCATCCCACGCAAGTATCTTCCACAACCACATGTGCTGAAACATGTAAAGAACCAGCTGGTCCCACAAAGTATGCATTCCTACCCAAAAATACATCTCCCTGAGATGCGTAGTAATGCGGAGCGGTATAATTAGGAGGATTACCGAACCTTGGGTCAGAATCTTCGTGAAGGAATACACCGGCACCGCTAATGACTCCATTTCTTGTGTTGTGGCACATAAAACACACTGCACCCGCTCCGACCCAGTATGCAGCAAAACCAGCTGGCAGAGTTGGCGTATCTTGAAAAGCTCTCAACTGAGCTTTATAAATTCCCTTATGTGGGTCGTGACAGCTGACACAAGTTTGCGGGTGAACGAGGGCATCCACCAAACCAAGATCGCTCGCTCTGGTCATATTGAAAGGAGATATAAGATCAGGGTTTCCCGATACCAATTGCGGCAACCACGCTACAAATCCTTGTCCGCTGTGACATCTTGCACAGTGAGCAGTGAAAGCTCCTCTTCTTTCCCAAACCGCTTCCACCCTTGCTAGTTCAAGATTTGCATGTCCAGATTTTTCCCATTCCTTGAATTCTTCTTCATGACACTGCGCACATACTCCTGCGTTAAAAGATGTTCTTGGACTTTCATAAGATCCTTCCTTTGTTGATTTATGAGCGACACTGTTTTGAGGACCGTGACAGCTTTCGCAAGATATATTGTATTTTGCATGCTTTGTATTTTGCCAACTAGAAATTTTAGAGGAGTGACAATCTGAACAAACATTACTTAAAGTACCTTCCCATTTCCCTGAATAAATATATATGGAACGATTAGATTTTGTTTCAGTGANAATATATTCTCCTTCTCTTGAAGGTTTTAAGACAGGAGTTCTCAAATTAGTTCCACTAAATTCCTCTGGTGTACAATCTTCTCCACCGAACTTGCATGTCCATTCATTAACATCTGTTCCACTGTTGAGATAAACCATAGAACCAACCGGAATATTTCTCAATCCAGAACTTATATCCGAGGCTGTAATTGTAACTGAAACAGTTGTAACCCCGCCCATTCCATCACTAACTGTTACTTGAACGACATATTTTTGAATTTCTGGGAATACATGAACTACCCCAATTCTATTATCTTCAAGATTTATATACCCCATTTCTTGAAGTTTTTGGAGCGATGGGATTGTAAATTTAGCAGTGGGACCTTCTGGAATAAGCTCTCCCGCAGGCCCTTCAACTTGCTGCCACACATAAGAGAGTTTATCTCCGTCAGGGTCTGCTGCAGAAACAGTTATACTAAAAGTATTCCCAAACCCCATATTTTTATATTCCCCAACTATTACGGCAGTAGGGGGATTATTAATTTTTTCTGCGGGCTTTTCAGTAGGTTTTTTGGTTTCACAGCCCCAAATCAATATTGCCACCATCCCTAATAAAAAGGAAGCCCCAAGTTTTAAATTTTTACTCCCCATCTTCAGTCACCTCCTACTTTTTTATTAAAACAAAATTTGTTCCACTTTTGTTCCAATTTTTTTTTCAATTTTTTGTTTCATTTTTTGATTTTTTAATCTTTATTGCTCCATATATTCCACTACTGGTTTGTATGCCGGGCGTTAATTATGTTAACTTGCAAAACTCTATTTATAAAGTCATAGGGAGAATTTATTTTTTTTTTTTTTGAGGCAATTTATTTTCCTCTTTTGTCTCAAAAATGAAACTCGGTTTCAAAATTGAGACTGAAAAAGTGGAATTTCTGCAAATGAGATTAGGAAATTTTTGGATTAATCTTTCTTTTATCTTAAATAAAAGGTTCCTAATTTGTCTTGTCTTTGGTGAGGCCAAAATTCAATTCTGCACCTGACAGAATTGCCTTTCTTAGCCTTTTTCAATTCCTCCTTCCTCCCCTTTTTTCAATTCCTCTCTTTTCTCCCTCTCTTTCTCTACATTTACAAAGGAGAGTTTTTTCTTATGTCTATCTCAATAGGCATAGGTTCAAATTTTATTTCAACATCAAATAATCCCCTTTCTTGCATAGTTAGTGTGCTTTTATGAGATATCAGAAACCGGACGTGTCTTCATACTATCNGATATGCCATTTTTACCAGAAAGACTTCTAATATATTTTCAAAAATTTTGACGTTGTATTCTGAATCTGAACGAGAAAATTTGTCCTATACCAGGCTACTATTCAAAAAAGCTCATACTTTCAATGGAAAGAGTAATTTCAAAGGGTAGTTTTACATTAATTTGAGTATCCAAANACCTTTATTCTTTTTTGATCCATGGCATCACAGCTCTCAATTTCTCTNNGACTTTCCCTGCTTCCATATTCTCNCACTCTTTAAGTAATGAATTAAAAACAGGGTAGCCTCTGATATATTTTCTAATATCCATTCTTTTCTTTCGCAAACTTTCTAAATGTTATTTCTTCAAGAATTTCCTTCGTATTTTTTCTTAGATTCTCTTCTATAACTCGCGGACCACGAGTTAAACCCCCGTACTTTGCAGTGTTTGATATATATTTTCTCATCACCTC
>AWOA01000055.1 GCA_000494225.1 Candidatus Calescibacterium nevadense OTU 1 | reverse complement strand
CTTTGTCCGGTAGTCTTTCTTCAAAATCAGCAGTAATATTTCGCAAAAGAAGCTAAAAATGTTGAAAAATTCAGAGGAGAAAAAATTAAAAAATAATAATATGTTCNAANAGTATCTAAATANCAGAGTNNTAGATCAGCCNGTATGTCAAACTTTACCAAAAGCGTAATTTTTATTTTNATAGCACTTTTGATATTTTCACTGTTCAGATTAATCCTTTTCTTTTTTCATATCAGAGAAGCTCCTATTTCTTCTTTTATAAATGGACTGAGATTTGACTTCTTTCAAATAGCCACCTTTTGGCTTATCCCACTTTTAGTAGTAAATCTCCCTCTAATTTTAGGAGAAACAATTTACAAAATATTTTTCTGGCTTATGTATCTTATACTTTTGGTTTTTATTGTAGTTCTTGCAGTTGACATTGGTTTCTTTTCTATCTCACAAAAACATATATCAGTAGAAGTTCTAAATTTAACTTGGCAGGATCTAATAGAGCTTTTACCTATCATCTTTTCAGTTTCGAATATGAAATATCTCCTATTACTTCTTGCTTTTTCTGTTGTATTAGGATATATTTGGGCAAAAATAATTCAAATAAAATCACATTTTCCAGATATCAGATTCAGAATAGCAACTTTTCTTATCTTATTAGGAACACTCATAGTAGGAATGAGAGGCACATTTTCTTCAAAATCTCTCCACATAGTAGATGCCTTTGCAGGAGGAGTAGATTATGGAAACCTTTCACTGAACGGGGTTTTCACAATTTACAGAACAGTATATTCTTTCTTTAAATCTCACTCAGGTGCAAAAAATCTCGGGCTCTTTCTCTTTCTTATCTTATTAGGAACACTCATAGTAGGAATGAGAGGCACATTTTCTTCAAAATCTCTCCACATAGTAGATGCCTTTGCAGGAGGAGTAGATTATGGAAACCTTTCACTAAACGGGGTTTTCACAATTTACAGAACAGTATATTCTTTCTTTAAATCTCACTCAGGTGCAAAAAATCTCGGGATCAGGACAAAATTTTTCCCTTATGAAGAAGCAGAAAAAATACTCGGTATCAGCGGTTCTATACCTTTCAAAAAGGAATCAAAATGCTTGACGAAAGAGAACTCCAACAAGAAAGAATACAACCTTATCGTCCTTATACTTGAAAGCTGGACTCCAAAGTACATAGACAGCTTTTCAGGAGAGAGATTAGGGATAACCCCAAATTTTGATAAATTAGCATCAGAAGGAGTTATATTTTCCAGGTTTTATTCGGCAGGATTAAGAAGCATACATGGACTTCAAGCTATACTCACAGGTATCCCCGTTTTACCAGGTTTACCAACGGTCGGATTCGGATTAGAGGCCCTGAATTTCAAGGGGATAGGAACAATTCTGAGAAAATACCAATATAAAACAATATTCGTTCAAAGCTCAAAAAGAAATTCTTATAGGTTAGGTTCTCTCGCAAAAGCTAGTGGTTTTGATTATATCTGGGGGAAGGAAGATATACAAAAAGAAGTTGGGCATCTTCTGAACTATCCTCCAGGACCGCCTCCTCCTTTTGGATGGGATTATGAAACGCTAATTTTTCTTTTAAATAAGATAGAGGAAATTGGAGAAAAATTTGCCGCATTTGTCTTCACCGGAACGACACATCCATCCTTTCCCGAACTCCCAAAAGAGTTTATCAAATTCCCCCACTCCGAATATGGATTAGGGGGATACCTTAACACCTTATTCTACTCAGATTGGAGTCTGGGAGAATTCATGAAAATAGCAAGAGAAAAAGAATGGTTCAGAAGAACTATTTTCATCCTTACCGCTGACCACCCATCTTTTGCTCCAAATAACTTTTTAGAAATGTTTCACATTCCTTTTGTGATATACGCTCCCTTTATTTTCTCGCCGAAAAAAATAACAGATACTGTCGGTTCACAATACGATATTTATCCTACGATAATTGATTTGCTATGCCTTGAAGATGAGTTCTCATCAATAGGAAAATCTCTTTTCAGAAAAACCAAGAACGATTTTGCTTTTGTTTCATCGGGCGATATGATAGGAGCTATATCCCCTGACGGTTTTATTTCCCATACAACTTGGCAGGTTTCGGAAGCTACAGCGCCACA
>AWOA01000054.1 GCA_000494225.1 Candidatus Calescibacterium nevadense OTU 1 | reverse complement strand
TCCTACTCTACTTTTACTTGCAAGAAAAATCAAATTACGTATATATCATATATATATCATATATCAGAAAACCTCACTTAAAGTTTACCTAATTACAAGAAAATAAGAAGATAATATGGAACAATTTTTGCTTTTTCATAAATAGATGAAAAAAATATATTTATGAAAAAATATAATTTTTTTGAAATTTAAGATAATTTAAAAGGAATTTATGAGAGCTAATAAAAATATCAAAAAATACGACAAAAAGGTGGAGAATAAAGTAAAAAACAAAAGAAAAATGACTAAAATTGACAAAATCTTTCTTACTCTCACCACCATAATTTGGACGGCTTTATTTCCGCAAAACAAAGCAATATCGGAAGAAAAAACTCAATTTTCTTTGTTCGGCCACTTCAGAACAAGAGCTGAATACAGAAATAATAGAGATATGTTATCAAAAACCCCAGATGAGATTATGTTCATCAATTCAAGACTCAGATTAGGAACAGATTTTAAAATTAACGAAAATCTCTCAGCAGAAGGAATAATTCAAGATGCNAGAGTTTGGGGAGAAACAGGTAGAAAAGTATCTGACGCAGCTCAACTTGAAGGTATAAGATTTACCGCTACAAACTCCCTTGGGCTTGAAAGCATNGACTTTATCTCCGCAAACATCACTGCAAAAGGTAAATTATCCGATGATATATCTCTATCAGCGAAAATTGGAAGACAAAGATTAGCTTACGGAGAACAAAGATTAATAGGTACCTTTGATTGGTCAAATGTCTCAAATTCGTTTGACGGTATCAAGCTAAACACAAAATTTAAAAATTACAGCTTTGATATCTTCGGATTTATCCTNAGGGAAAACTCGGTTCAGGAAGGTCCAACTGAAACTGCGCGAGGCGTAAGACAAAAATCTTTCTTTCTCGGAAATTACAATATACTACCGGTACCCACAGGCTCCCTTGATATATATCTTCTCTACCTCAGAGATGATGTGAAANTAAACAATAAACCTGCAAACATATTTGCAATAGGANTAAGAAAAGTCGGCGAAGTAGGTCTTNATACAATTAATCCGTTCTGGGCTTTTGAGGGAGTTTATGAGTTTGGGCAAGCTTGGGATAAAAAATTAAGAGCGTTCGCACTATCTGCAAGAGCCGGAACAAAAATAGAAAACAAAATAAAAATATTCGCTGAATACAATATTGCTTCTGGAACAACAAAAAATGACCAGCAAAAAGGATTAAGAGGAACCTTCTACAACTTCTTCCCCACAAACCATCTGCATTATGGATACGCAGACCTTTTCTCCTGGAAAAACATGCAAGGAATAAGAGGGAATATAACTTCACCAAAGTTTCATAACTTTGAGATATCCCTTGATGTATGGAAGTTCTTCCTCTTTTCAGAATACGATAACTGGTACCACGCAGGACAAGCACCTCTACTTCAACCTCTACTTCAAGAAAAACCGCCATATCCTTCAAAGGATGCTGGAACTGAAATAGATATTACACTATCTTACAACTGGAAAAAACTCAACATATCTTGCGGATACTCTCCCTTCATTCCGGGAGAATTACCAAAGAAACTCGGAAGAGAAGATACCCAACACTGGATATTTATACAAAGCTCCGTAGATTTTTAAAAAATATCCTTCAATAAAAAAATAAAAAACAACAGAAAAAGGAGGTAAAAAGAATATGATAAACCTGAAAACAAAAAAAGCAAACAACAAAAAAATAAAAAATGGAAACATAACAGTCATTAAAAAAAATAAAGAGGCACCTCTTATGTTCCTCATATTCCCTGCTCTTCTTTTCTTTGCGGTAATTACTCTACATGCTGAAAAATCTTACTCACAAGATAAAACTCAATTGCCCCCTCCACCTCCTATAACGCCGGAGGAGATGGAGATAGCTAAACAAATATTCTTCAACAGATGTGCAGGATGCCACGGGGTCCTCAGAAAAGGAGCAACCGGTCCGGCTCTCCTTCCTGAAAACAGAACAAGACTGTTGGGAACAGAAGGTATAAAAGTATTCATAACATATGGGACGCCTCGAGGAATGCCGGACTGGGGGAAACAAGGGATACTTTCAGAAAAAGAAATCGATATTCTTGCACGTTTCTTACAACATGACCCACCTCCACCACCAGAACTATCCATGGAGCAAATGAAAAAAAGTTGGAAGGTATATGTAGAAGAAAAAGATAGACCAAAATCTCCTCAGCACAAAAGAAACTGGCAAAACTTTTTTGGAGTAGTCCTGAGAGATGTCGGAAAAGTCGCCATTATTGATGGAGATACAAAAGAGCTCGTCAGTATAATTGAAACAGGATTCGCAGTTCACATATTGAGGTCTTCCGCTTCTGGAAGATACTTTTATTCAATAGGAAGAGATGGAAAGGTCACCCTAATAGATTTGTGGATGGATCCTCCCCAGAAGGTAGCGGAAGTTCAAGTATGCTATGATGCTCGCTCGGTTGATACAAGTAAACATCCAAAATTCAAAGATAAACTCGCAGTAGTTGGATGCTACTGGCCTCCAAGCTTTGTAATATTAGATGGTCAAACTCTTGAACCACTCAAAATAGTTTCTACTTCTTCTTACACATATGATACCCAAGAGTTTTTAAGAGAAGCCAGAGTCGCCTCAATAGTCGCCTCACATCTTTACCCAGAATGGATAATAAATATAAAAGAAACAGGACAAATTTTACTCGTTGATTACTCTGATATAAAAAACCTAAAAATTAGTATGATAGATGCCGAAAGATTCCTCCACGATGGAGGATGGGATTTTTCAAAAACTTATTTCATAGTTGCAGCAAACGCAAGAAATAGATTAGTCGTTGTGGACACAAAGGAGAAAAAACTCAAAGCAATTATTGACGTAGGTCAAACCCCCCATCCCGGAAGAGGCGCAAATATAAACCATCCTAAATATGGACCAATCTGGTGCACCGGGCATCTCGGAGATAATACAATACAGTGTATAGGAGTAGATCCTAAAAGATATCCAAAGAATGCNTTCAAGGTTGTGGTAAAAGCTGAANTCCCAGGAGAAGGCGGAGGAAATCTTTTCATTAAAACTCATCCCAAATCTCAGAACCTTTGGGCAGATAGACCTTTACATAATCAGCTACAAAATAGAATATATGTCCTTGATAAAACAACTTTCAAATTGAAAAAAGAGATAGAAATTCCTTATGAGGGTGCAAGAGCGGTTCATCTTGAATACGACAAAGACGGAAAAGAGGTATGGGTCTCAGTATGGGGTGCAAAAGATAAACCAAACAACGCTATATTAGTATTTGATGATAAAACATTAGAGCTCAAAAAGGAAATAAAAGGTGATTGGGTGATAACTCCAACTGGTCATTTCAACGTTTTCAACACGATGAATGACATATATTAATGAACGATGATAGGCATGAAGGAAGGAATACTATAAACAAAACAATTACTTAGAAAGAAAACGTAAAGGCAAAAGAAGAGGAAATTGAGTATTATTAATTAAAAGCAAAAAGTTAAAAGAAAAGTTAAAAGAAAAGAAAGATAGTAATAAAGGGAAGATAGTGATATAAAGATGCTAACTATGGAGATAATATGCTTACTAATTTTAATGTTCAACGCGGATGAATACTACAAAAACTTCTGCCTCAATTGCCATGGAGATGTTCTCGGTAAAGAAAAAGGCAAAACATACCCCATAATCTTCCTACCCGGTAGCCTCATAAAAGAAGTTACAAAAACAGGTTTCCTTCCTTTCATGCCTCCATTCCAGCTCACAGAAGAACAATTAGATGAACTTACCAAATATATAACCGAAAATTCAAANCAAATTTATAACATTGATGAAAATGAAATAAATTCATCTATTACAACAATATCTATTATCACTCCTACTTTCAACAAAATTGGTAATTCTCAATTGATTAAACAGCAAGACGAGAACAAGATAAAATCAAATTCAAAATCCCACGTAAAAGATATAACTGTATTCGTTGAAAGAGGNGAAGATAAAATATGGATAATAGATGGGAAAGAAGTAAAAACTATATTTACTTTCCCAAACGTTCACGGTGGAATAAAGTTTTGGTCTAGCGGATTTATTATACCATCACGAGGCGGAGAGTTAGGACAATATTTTTTGAATGAGGGAATTTTAAAAAAGGTTAATGTATGTCAGGTAATAAAGAACGTAGAAGTTTTGGAAGAAGAAAGCAAAATATTCGTTTCCTGCTCAATTCCACCAGCTATCATAATCCTTGATGCTCAAACTCTCAAAGTTAAAAGCATAATTAATCTACATTTCCAACCCGTATCTGTGGTTAAAACAAAAAACAATAAAGTAGTTGTTATTCTTCCTGATAGCATAGGTATAATAAAAAGCAATGGGGAATTATTATTTCACCGAGTCCCACAAAATATAGTAAGTGTATTAGTTGAACCTTTTGGAGAGTTCATATTTTTGGGAAGAGTTCAATCAATTGAAGTAATAGGACCTGAATTTAATGAAGTCTTCAGTATCAAAACAACATCTCCTCCACATTTCTTTTCTTCTGCTTTCTGGTACGACAAAGGGAGTTTCTATACAGCTATTCCATATCTTAACTCAATAATCATAGTAAAGATGTTTGACTGGGAAATAGTAAAGAGTATAAACTTTCCAGATTTCGTATTTTTTGTTAGAACTCATCCGAATACAAACTACCTTTGGGCAGATTCTGGTGGATACATTTATCTTATCAACAAATATACTTTTGATGTAAGAAGAATTGAGATTTCGGGAAAGGAGTTTCACACTGAATTTTCATCAGATGGTTCATTAGCTTTCATAACTTCGAGAGGGGAAAACGGAGGAATAATAATTTTAGACACTGCAACTCAAAAAGAATTATCAAGGTTCAAAGCTAAAAACCCTGCGGGGAAATATAACTTGAGTTTGAGAACAAAACCCCTTGCTCTTTTAGGATTTGATATATACAAATCAAAATGCTGGGGCTGCCATCATCCAACAAAAGCGGCTTTCGGTCCTCCCCTTTCAGCAATGAACGAAGCTATGATAAGAGCACAAATAAATCATCCCAAAGATAAAATGCCAAAAATTGATCTATCTGAAAGAGAAATTGAAGCTCTCGTAGAATTTGTGAAAAATCTGAAACATTTTTTTGATTTAAGCGAAAATCAAAATTAAATAAAAGGGAAATGTTGAGAATAACGAAAATTATAAGAGATTCACTCAGAGGTGAAATATGGGAAGNGAGCAATGGCACAGTTGTTATTTTAAACATAACATCAGCGTGTAATCTAAGGTGTAAGCACTGCTATATATCCGCTGGGAAACCANATCCTGATGAGTTATCTTTTGAAGAGATAGAAAGATTATCTGATGACCTCAAAGATTTGAAAACAAGAGCAGTAATAATTTCTGGTGGAGAACCATTGATAAGAGAAGACGTCTTCAAAATAGCCAAAGTCATGAAAAAAAATGGTATATCAACTCACTTATCTTCAAACGGAACCCTCATAAATGAGAAGAATATAAATTGCATAAGAGAAAATTTTGATTATGTTGGAATAAGTATTGATGGTCCACCTAAAACCCACGATTTTTTCAGAGGACGCGAAGGTTCTTTCAAAAAAATACTGAACAATATATTGCTATGTAAAAAGGAAGGAATAAATTTAGGAATAAGATTTTCAATATCAGAATACACGGCAGAAAAAANCAATTTAGAATTCATATTTAACCTTGCAGAACAAATAGGAGTAAATAAAGTCTATATATCATATGTCGTAAATTATGGATACGCAAAGTCTCTCCCCAAAATAAATTATAGCAAACTCAGGGAAGCCACAAATTTCATTATAGAAAAATCATTTGAATATGTGGAAAACAACAAAAGTATAGAAATCGTAACCGGTAATAATGAATCGGACTCGGTTATTTTATTTGAAGAGTTCTCAAAAAGATATCCAGAAAGGAAAGAAATAATGAGAACGAACTTGAAAATTTGGGGAGGAAATGCGTGTGGAGAAAGAATTATAAATATAGATAATAAGGGCAACATAAAACCAGATCCGTTCTTCCCTTTTTCAGTGGGGAATGTAAGGGAAGGGAAAATCTCAGAACAATTATCAAAAAGCGATATTATAAAATTCCTGCGGGAAAAACCAAGAAAGATAAAGTACTGCAATGAATGTAAATTTATTGATATATGCAACGGAGGATCAAGATCAAGAGCAATGAATACGTATGGGAAAATAGATATGCCAGACCCAAATTGCCACATAATTTATGAAAAGTTTTATAAAAATTGATGGTGAATAGATCCATGTTAAGGTTGAAAATAAAAATCAAAATCCTAACCTTAATTCTAATCCTAATTTTTCCCGCCTATAATTCATACGCCAGTTCTAATTATCAGCGGAAAGAAATTTGGGTAGTTTCAAGAGAAACTGGTAGCTTATTTATTATAGATAGATACGAAAGAATTGTAAAACAGATACCAGATATAGGTGATTTACGTCATGCGGTAATAAAATTTAAAGATAATTCGGCNTTCATTCTNACAAGAGATGGATACATTGTAAAAATAGAGAATGGTTCAGTAAAAAATAAATTAAAAGTAGGAGATAGTTCCGTTGGATTTGATTTCTCAAACGACATTATAGCAGTCGCAAATTATGAACCAAAATCTGTTGTGTTGATTAATTCAAATGATATGAAAATCATAAAACAAATTCAAACATCATCAAGAACAGTAGGCATAAAAAGCTACAAAGATAAAGATGGAGATAAAATCATTTTCTCACTTATGGACAAAGGACAAATATGGATATATAACTTAAAAGATGGGAAAATAAAAAAAATTAACGTAGGAGGAATAATTTTTGATGCTCTCCTACATTCAAAAAAATACATAATAGGATTATTCGAGGAAAACTTCTTGGGAATTCTTGACATGGGAACCTATGATTTCATAAGGTTTGAGCTAAAAGCAACACGAGATATCCTGAAAATACCTCATTTTGGAACGTGGGGAANAGATAGTAAAAAAGCTTATATTCCAGCACTTGGATTGAAAAAAGTTTTCATCCTTAATATAGAAAATATATCATTAGACGGTGAAATTGAACTAATAGGAAAACCGATATTTGTAGTATCCAACGGCTCAGGAAAAATAGCAGTAAATTATTCAGATCAGGAAGACTTTATATCTTTTGTAGAAGTAGAAAAAGGAACAATAAAAAATATAAAAGCTGGCAAAAGAATAATGCATTTGAGATTCATATCTGAAAATGAATTAGCAATATCTTCGTACTTTGAAGACAAGGTAAAGATAGTAGATGTCAAAGATGGGAAAATAANAGAGGAATTCAATATACCCTACCCTTCAGGAATTTTTTTAAAGGTTGAAAATTTTTGGAGGAAAACATCATTTAATCCAAATGAAATAACTTCAAAAGTAAATTTTTTCACATATTTTTGNAGAAATTTTTGAAAAAATAGAAAATGTAAAATGGAAAAAATAGTATAAGAAAGAAAGTACATAAGTGAGAATTTTCAAAAGAAAAAAAGTTCGTAAAAAATTTGGGTTTGAAAATTTGATTTTAAGAATGAGGATTATTTAGGAAAGGAGGTGAAGGAAATGAGAGGAACTGACAAAAACAAAGAGAAAGAGGAAGAAAAGAAAGAAGCACAAACCGAAGCTGAAACTCAAAGAAAAATAAAATCAANAAAAAAAGCAGGAACAATAAAAAGCTTAATTGCAATAATGTTCTTCTTTTTCTCATCCGTAGGAATAATTCTNGCAGCCAAAGAAATAAAAAATGAAACACAATATCAGCAGAAAATAAAACCCGTAAAAGAAAAAGATTTTGATTTCTGGAAAGCAGTTTTTTCTGAAATTCCTTTTCCTGAAAAACCTACACAACCAATAGCCTTTTCTCATAAAAAACACGCGGGAGAACTTGGAATAGATTGTAAATTTTGCCACTACTACGTTGAAAAATCAAAATANGCAGGAGTTCCATCTGTATCNANCTGTCTTGGNTGCCACAAATATGTAGCCTCTGTTATGCAAAACCCTGAGGTTCAGAAAATCTTCAAATATGCAGAAGAAGGGAAACCCATCCCTTGGGTGAAAGTACATGACCTTCCCGACTTTGTTCGTTTCACACACAAAATTCATATAAATAAAGGTATTGAGT
>AWOA01000053.1 GCA_000494225.1 Candidatus Calescibacterium nevadense OTU 1 | reverse complement strand
AAAAAAACAAAGAATAACGAAAAAAAAGAAGAAAAGAGTAAAGAAAAAAAGGATAAACTTGGAGAAAGCATAGATATAAGAAAAAGGGAAATTTTCAAGTTAGCCGGTAAATCGTCTGTTGCAATAGGAACACTTGCATTAATTGAAAGCTGCGTAAGGAAACCTCAACCTGAAAAACTTCTNCCNTACCTTGAAGTTCCAGAAACAATAATTCCGGGAATCCCCTACTACTATGCAACNACATGCTCNGGATGNCCAGCNGGNTGCGGAATAGTTGTAAAAGTTGAAGATGCTATCCCAAGAAAGGTNGAAGGAAATAATGAAAACCCAATAAGCGGAGGAAAAACTTGCGCAAGAGGACAAGCTATAATACACCAACTCTTCTCCCCAGATAGAATCAAGAAACCAAAAATAAAGACAGGGGATAAAATAGAAGAAATTGAAATAGAAAANGCAATAGAAATTTTANCAGAAAAGATAAGNTCANCAGATCCCAAAAAGATTTTCTTCATNACAGAAAACATAACGGGTAAAACCGAAAAATTCTATAATGATTTTGCAGAAAAAATAGGNATACCCGAAGAAAACATAATAAGGTGGGAAACATTTTCCTTTGCCCCAATAAGAAAAGCTTCTCAAATAGTATTCGGAAAGGAAGGAATTCCACTTTTCAGAATAGATAAAGCAGACCTTATAGTATCTTTCAGTGGAGACTTCTTAGATGTAGGACCAAACACTGTCTTATATTCAAGGTTATTCGGAAAATTCCACTCAGTAGATGAAGAAAAGAACAAAAAAGGTAAATTTATTTATATATCTTCACGACTTAATTTGACAGGACTCAACGCAGATAAATGGATAGAAATAAAACCCGGAGGAGAAGTAATCTTCGCTCTTGCTTTGCTGAACAAAATAGCATCACAATCAAATAAACCAGAGGCAGAAAAATTCAAACAACCTATCCCAGGAAAATTTGAAGAAATCACAGGAGTAAGTCCAAAATTAGTAGAAATCATAGCAGAAGAAATTTTGAAATCAGAAAATCCAATTTTAATACCACCTTTAACTTCCGGAGATGAAAATGCAACAACCTTGTGTGTAATATCTTTGCTAATAAACTATCTTATAGGAACGGCAGATAAAAACATAGTTCTTGATTACTTCAACTATACCAAACTTGCGACTCCAAAAGATATAAAAGAACTTGCAAAAAAAATTCAAGAACAAAAAGTAGATGTTCTCATAGTTTCCTCCTATTCACCTGTATTTTCCGCACCAGAATTTACGGGAATAAAATCTGCACTCAAAAANGCACCTTTTGTTGTTCAGTTCTCATATCACGAAGACGAAACGTCAGAATATGCTCANCTTATAATACCAGATTACCACTCACTTGAAAAATGGGGAGACAGCGAAGTCGCAAAAGGAGTTATAACTTTTTATCAACCATTAATCTCCCCACTCTACAAAGATGCAAGACAAAAAGAAGATGTTTTAATCCAGGTCGCAAACAAAATAAAAGAAGGAAGCTTTANGGTTTCAAATTTCAGAGATTATCTGAAAGCAGAGTATGGATTAAGCGATGAAGAATGGGTAAAATATCTTGAAAAAGGCGGAATCTTCACGGGGGAACTCCCTGAACCACAAGGTGAAATAAAAATAGAACCGCCGGAAAAAATAAATAATGCAGTAAAGGTCTCAATACCTGAAAGAAAAGGAACAGCACTAATCATTTACCCATCATACCACCTCTATGATGGAAGAACTGCTAATTCTCCGTATATTCAAGAATTTTTCGACCCAGCAACAAAAATATCGTGGAGAAACACACTTGAAATAAATCCAAAAACAGCCGAAAAACTTGGGATCAAAAACGGTGAAATCGTCAAAGTATCAATAGGCGAAAAGAAAATAGAAATCCCAGTTCAAATATACAACGGCATAATAGAAGATGTAGTAGCCATCTCCTGCGGGCGCGGACACAAAAACTATGGTAGATTTGCATCAGGAAAAGGAGTAAATCCACTTGAAATAATCCCAGAAAAGTTTGATGAGTCAGGAGAAATATCTTTCATAGCATACGGAATAGAAATAGAAAAAACAGGTAAGAAATTAAAAAGGCTTCCGACAAATGAAGGTGTCCCAAGACAGCTTTCAAGAGAAGTTGCACACTTTACAACCCTCCAAGCTCTACCAAACCAGAGCCGAGAAGAAAAAATAAAAGAATTTGAAAATATACTCAAAAAAAGATTCCCACGAGGAGATTGGGAAAAATACGGAAAAGACTCAGCTAAACCAAACAAATATAGATGGAAAATGGTCATAGATTTAGATAAATGTATAGGATGCTCCGCATGCATGATAGCCTGTCAGGTAGAAAATAATATACCATTCGTAGGAGAAGAAGAAGTAATAAGGGGGAGAGAGATAACGTGGATAAGGGTTGAAAGATATTGGGTATCAGCAGAAGAGATAAAAGAAGGCAAAACAAAGGAACATAATGGAGTCAAGATAGGAAAACTTGAAAAAGAAAGCTTTGCACCCGATGCTAAAAAATCTGTATTTTTCCCTATGTTGTGTCAGCACTGCGAATATGCCCCATGCGAATATGTTTGTCCAGTATATGCAACAATGCACACATCAGATGGACTCAACGCACAAGCTTACAACAGATGCGTCGGAACAAGGTTCTGTGCAAATAACTGCCCATACAAAGTCAGATACTTCAACTGGCATGACTACTACAAAAACATACCCGAGCCTNTAAATATGTCTTTCAATCCATCAGTAACTGTTCGCTCAAAGGGAGTTATGGAAAAATGCACATTTTGTATCCAGAGAATAAAAGAAGCAGAATATAACGCAAAAATAGAAGGAAGAGACATAAAAGATGGAGAGGTTATTCCNGCATGCGCTCAAGTATGCCCAACAGATGCTATATCTTTCGGGAATATAAAAGATGAAAACTCACAAGTTAAAAAAGTTCAAAAATCAAAGAGAATAAACTGGGCTCTCAAAGACCTTGGAACCGAACCATCCATAACATACCTTGAAAAAGTCTTTGATATAAAGATAGAGGAAAAATTTAAACAAACTTAACAATATAAGAAGAGAAAAAATAAATAAAAATAGAAGAAATGAAGGAAATTAAAAAGAAAGTAAGAAAAAAGTAAGAAAGAACAAAAAAAAGGAAGGAAAAAAGGAGGGGAAATAAAAGATGGATAATCCAGCAGGAGGAGCAATAAGTAATAGCGAAAAAAGGAAAATATCTGTCAATATCTATGAAGGAATTACTCCCGAAGGGAAAAAATACGGAGAGCAATTTACCTTATCTGAAATTTCGGATGAGATTTACAGAGCAGCTACAAAACCATCNGTTGCGTACTTCATAGCTCTTGGGATATGCGTCGCGCTGGTACTTGCAGGAGTTGCAACGATAGGATATCTTGTTATAGTCGGTATGGGAGCATCAGGATTTACTCCCCCATCTTTCTGGATACATTTTATAGTAAATTTCGTATTCTGGGTAGGGATTGCACACTCAGGTACTCTTATATCAGCTGTTCTACATCTTTTCAGGTCAAAATGGAGAAGAGGTATCTTCAGAATAGCAGAGGCTATGACAGTTTTTGCAGTTATGACAGCAGGTCTCTTCCCTCTNATNCACATAGGAAGACAATGGTACTTTTACTATCTTGTTCCATACCCTAATCAAAGGGNACTATGGGTAAATTTCAAGTCTGCTCTGATGTGGGACTTTGTTGCAGTTCTTACATACTTTACAGTAAGCCTGATGTTCTTTTATGTCGGTATGATTCCAGATCTTGCAACATTCAGAGAAAAAGCAAAAGGNATTAGGAGGTTTATATATTCGCTCCTATCGCTGGGATGGAAAGGAACAGACAGAGAATGGAGACACTATAATAGATCATATATGTTCTTTGCAGCTTTTGCAACTCCACTTGTTGTATCNGTTCATTCGGTCGTGTCCCTCGATTTCGCATCAGGACTATTGCCAGGGTGGCAGAGCACAATCTTTCCACCGTACTTTGTCGCAGGAGCAATTTTCTCTGGTATGGCTATGGTTGTCTCAATAGTAACTCCATTGAGAAAAATTTTGAAGCTCGAAAAATTCATTACAGACTGGCACTANGACCACATGGGAAAAATTATTCTTGTGACCGGTCTTATAGTTACATATTCNTACATCGTAGAATTTGTTCTTGCCATATTTTCAGGGAATNAATATGAATATCAGCAGTTCGTATATAGAGCCACNGGCGATTATGCATGGGCATTCTGGACCATGGTATTCTGCAATTGTGTCTCCCCACTGTTTCTGATATCTAAAAAAGTAAGAACAAATCCGTGGATTATGTTCATTATATCAATCTTTGTAAATATAGGTATGTGGTTCGAAAGGTTCAACATAGTGCTAATTTCANCATCTCATGATTTCTTGCCCTATGCTTTCGGAACATATATGCCAAGGTGGCCGGAATTACTAATTACAGTTGCGGCCTTTGGATGGTTCTTTATGTGGTTCCTGCTCTTTGCTAAATTCCTACCAGTTATATCTATTGCTGAAACGAAAGAACTTGTCCCAAAACCAAAAAGGGAAAAATAAAAAGGAGGTACAAGAAATGAAAAGAGCAGTCCTAGGAAAATTCACATATATAGATGACGTAGAAAAAGCAATAGACGAACTTTNTAAAGCAGGTTACAAAAAAGAGGATATACAATTCATATCCTCCTTCCCAGTCGAAGAAATAATCGAGAAACTTGGAGGGCACGATAGCCCCGTAAAATTCTCCGTTTTCACGGGCGGATCCTTAGGATTCCTGAGCGCAATTGGACTAGTACTCCTTACTTCTCTTGCTTATATACTACCCGTCGGAGGTAAACCTGTTGTAGCATGGATTCCTTATATTATAGTCATGTTTGAACTTACAGTTCTGTTCGGCTCCATATTTAATCTTCTCGGACTCATCTTCTTTTCAAGATTACCCGACATACCATTATTTCTCGGTTGGAGACCGTTTTTACCCTCTCTTACAGACGATAAATTTGGACTCATTATAATAACAGAAAAAATAGATGATGTAAGAGCAATTTTACAAAAAAATGGAGCCGAGGAGGTAAGAGATTATGCAATATAGAAACAGGAAAAAATATAAGATTGTAACCTCCAAAAAAAAAGAAATAACACCTACTCCAATATTGATACTAACACTAATACTTCCATCCTTATTATTTGCTTTATTCTTTTGTACAAAAGAAAGCTTTGGTTGGCCTTGGTCAAGAGATATGTATCAAACACCAGTATCAAAATATAATACCGCACCTATAAAAGAGACAGAAGCTATACCAAAAGGAGGGGTAAATCCGGTAGTACTGAAAAAAAGACAACTACAAAACCCCGTTCTTGTGAAGAATTCTCTGAGGGACCTCAAAAATCCAGTAAGACCAGATGAGAATTCTATAAAAAATGGAGAAAGACTTTACAGAANATATTGTCTTCCTTGTCATGGGGAAACAGGAAAAGGAGATGGAGAGGTTTCAAAGAAGATGGTTCCACCGCAAGATCTAACCTCNGACTATGTAAAAAATTTAAGTGATGGATATATTTTTGCGACAATAGCAGGAGGTGGAGCTATAATGCCAGCACAGAAAAAAGGTCTATCAGAAAAGGACATATGGGATATCGTAAATTTTATAAGAAAACTACAAGGATTCGATGTTATGGAACATTGGANAAAACAACAGGNTGAAGGAGGTAATGGGAACCAATGAAACACTTTGAATTTACAGCTGATGAAGCAAAAATACCATTTTTTGAAAAGAAGATAAACCCGGTAGCATATGTCTTGCTCCTTTTATCGGTAATAATTTTCTTCTTAGCTCTATCACATGAACCAAAAAGATTATGGGGGATATTCCATACGAACCTTCTCTTTTTCCTCGGATTAGCACAAGGCGGAGCTCTGTTTTATGGGCTCGTAAAAACTACAAGGGGATACTGGGCAATCCCAATTCTAAGAGTTATACCGTTCAGCATACTCCTTTTACCAGTTATTTCCATATTACTCGTAATTGAATGGATAGTTGCAGGACATACTATATTCCCATACTTTGAACCTCACGAGATAGAACATCATAGGTTTGGTTGGCTCTCTCCAAAATTTGTCTTCGGACGAGATTTTATAATACTACTAATTATGAACATCATAAGCTTAAGGCTCGTTTCTCTTTCTTTATCTCTTGACGACATAAAAATTCCGCTTTTGCCAATTTCTAAAAAACCAAAAGAGAAAATAGAAAGCGAAATAAATTTATGGAGCAAACTCATATTAGTCTTTTTCATAATAGCATACACCGTAATAGGATGGGATCAGGCTATGTATCTTGATCCACATTGGTTAAGCACAATTTTCGGAGCAAGATTTTTTATCACGATGCACGTCACATATCTTGCAACACTCGCAATTATAAATTCCATCCTTATGACAAAAGNAGAATTTAAAGAAAAAGTAGGAGAAAAATACTTACTTAATGTTGGAACCTTACTTTTCGGTTTCTGCATATTCTGGTCATATCTTTTCTATGCTGAACTTGTAGTAACTTACATGGGCAACATACCTGAATTTTCTCATTGGTATGTTGAAAGAATTTATTCACCTTGGAGTATAACTTTCTGGCTTGAAGTATTTTTTGTTTTTGTAATTCCGTTCCTAACCTTATTACATATACCAATAAAGAAAAATCCTAAAATTTTACCAATCATATCATTGATAGTTCTCACCGGACTTTTCATAAGAACATACGATGTAGCATATTTTCAAATAGTCAAATCAGAAAAACCTGTATTTGGGTGGATAGAAATAGGCATAACGGCAGGATTTATTTCTTTGGCATACATATTATCAAAATTTTATCTTTCCCGCGTCCCAAGATATCCAATATATGAGGCAGAAAAATTCTGATTCAGCTGGCACAACTATAAATTCCAAAAATGCACAAAACGAGTCAAGAACACGNNAAAATTGGAGTAAACGTACCAGATTTTTTGATATGAACATTCTATCACATATCCTATATCTCAATAAACATGTATTCTAATCTAATAAAATAAACATAATTATTATTATAAAACCTTCCCATTTGCAGACCTTACACTCTTGTCTTGTCTCTCATCTCTAAAACCAT
>AWOA01000052.1 GCA_000494225.1 Candidatus Calescibacterium nevadense OTU 1 | reverse complement strand
TGGAGAACCTTTTCTATCAAAAGATACTCTCAAAATGATAAAATATGCTCAAAGAAAAGCAATTATTATAATCTTCTCTAACTTTACGATACTTCCTTCTCCTCAAGATATAATAAATTCGGGAATCTTTGAGATCAACGCATCTATCGACTCCTTTGACAGACAAAAATATAACTTCATAAGAAAAGATGGAGATATAAACTGGATTTTTAATAAGATGTTGATGGAAATAGAAAATTTTGAATTGCCCAAAAAAGAAAGAATGAAGTTAAAATTTGAGGAATTATATCAAGAAGCAATAAAGAATCAAATTATCAAAGATAAGAATGAATATGCAAATGGGCTCAAAGATCAGGACACATTAGAAGTAGTTGTTAAAAACCTGAAAAATTTAGTTGATACCAGAAAAAAGCTCAAAAGAAAATTACCAATAATAAGCATAAATTCTGTCTTTGCCAAAGAAACAAAGGAGGATGCAGAAGATATAATCAAAAATGCAATTGAGTTAGGTGTCGATAGAGTTAAATTCCAAAGACTTCATCACGATATCCCCGGGTACCTGCATGTACCAGACATGAATGATCTTTACCATATTATTGAGCTTAAACAAAAATATAAAGATCAGATTAAAATTTCAATCGTAAATTTTGAGCTTATGGGTGATCATCCAAAGGGATATTGCTACTTTGCCCACTTTATGGCACTGATAGATGTTAACAAGAAAATCTTTCCATGCTGTATGCCGTATCCATATATGGATATAGAAGAATCTTTACTTGGGATAGTGAAATCAGAAGATGAAATTAAGATGGCTCTAATGAAGAGGCAGAAATTAATTTGGAGTTTTAGAGATTCCCCTCCGAATTTTTGCATCAGATGTCCGCTATATTTTAGATTTTAATAAATAATGATGATAATGAATGGAAATTTAGATATTTTGAATACTTTATTATCAATTGACTTAGTAAGGAGAGCAATAAGGAGATATTTTAATTATCGTGGATACAATCCGGAAACTTTGGAATACATAAAAAGGATGGTAACTCCGAGGAGGTTGCTGAATTTTATTTCTTACCTGTTTGCACACAGGTTTGGGATATTTATTTTTGAACATCAGCCCCCAGCGGTGGAAATAGAGATTGTCAGGGGTTGCAATTTTAGGTGTCTTATGTGTCATGCCTGGAATTTCAAGGTAAAATATCTTTCCTTTGACCAAGTTAAGCAGATACTAAAATATTTCACAGATTCGTTGATTTTTCGTCCCTTCGGAATAGGAGAACCTTTCCTCAATAAAGATATATATAAAATAACCAGTTTCGCAAGCTTCAATCTAAATTTTTTAGTCGAAATCGCATCGAATTTCTCTGTGATTGATGTCCAAAAAGCTCTGGATATGGGAGCCTATGAAATAAGAGCCTCCATCGATTCTATCAATAAAGATAAATTCTATAAAATAAGGGGAGGAAATTTTGACAGGGTGAAAAGAAATTTACAGGAGATCTTGGAAGCCAAAAGGAAACGGGGAAAGAAATATCCCATAATCTCCATAAGCACGGTTATCTCTGACCTTAACTTGGATGAAATATGTGATATCTTAGATTTTGGAATATCTTTGGGTATAAGAAAATTTCATTTATTACCTGTAATGGAAGGAAAGTTATTATCTGGATTGGGGGGATTGTCGTTAGAAGATATATTGAAATTGAATGTGAAAGTTCGTGATAAATTGAAAAGATATAAGGGATTGAGGATTAAGTTTTTATCGCTCAGAGGAGATATATTGGGATATGAGCCAGGAGGATATTGTAATATGGCCTTCTTCCCGATAGTAGATTTTGAGGGGAATATTTATCCTTGTTGTAAGGTTCTTGGGGAAAAGAGCGCAAGCTTTGGTAATATTTTCTCTGAGCCCAAGAAAGCTCTCAAAAACAGGAACATGTTTCTTAGGAAATTTAGAACCTCTCCTCCTGAATTTTGCAAAAGTTGTGACCTATATTATAGGAAAACTAATGTGTCCTTCTATAAAAATAGGCTAGAGAAGCTTATTTATTACAAAATTTTTTAGGATAATGGATAAATTTTTAATGGAAAATTTTTAAGGTAGGATTAATTTATTTAGGGAGGAGAAGATGATATGAGGAATGGGATCGGGTTAAACATATTAAATAATAGCATTAGGCTAAAAGACATATTACAAGATATAAGGAGTATGAGGGAGAAATTTTATTTCTGGGGTGCGATGAAAAAATCCGCTCTAACTCCACCAAAGTTGATGAACTTCATAAGTAGTTATATGGCAAAAAATTTCGGACTCATATGGAACAATCTTAGACCAACTACCCTATACATAGATGTGGTAAGAGGGTGTAATTACAAATGCATAATGTGTAAAGCAGGAGAATTCTTTCCCAGGGAATATCTGAGCTTTGAGAGGTTTAAAAGGACAGTAGAGATGTTCCCTGATGTATCTATATTATTCCCTATCGGAACAGGTGAGGCTTTCTTGAATGGGGAATTTTATAGCATGTTAAGTTGGGTATCAAAAAAAAATTTCTATGTCTTCTTTACTTCAAATTTTTCCGTGATAGATGTTAATAGGTTCATAGAAACCCAGGTGGATGAGATAGCGGCATCTATAGATTCTGTCGACCCTGATAGGTTCAGGAGGATAAGGGTGAACGGAGATTTTAACAAGGTTGTAAGAAAATTGAAGGAGCTAATAGAGATAAAGAGAAAGAGGGGTTATAGGAAGCCGATAATTTCTTTGAAGATGGTAGTTATGAAAGAAAATGTTGGGGAGGTAAAGGATGTAATAGATTTTGGGATAGATCTNGGTGTAGAGAGATTTTATATAGAAACTGTATATGCATCTGAGTGGTTTGTGAGAGAATTTGCGAATTCTGAAAATGCTAAGCTTTCAAAAAAAGATATTGATTTCTTGAAATCTGTTATTGGGGATTATAAAAAAAGGGGAGTGAACATAAGATTTACACCTTATTGTAGCTTTGAGAAGGGAGACCATTTTTCTGGCTTCTGCCACTTCGCTTTCTTCTCCCTCTCAATAGATATATATGGTAATGCATTTCCCTGCGATTTTCTATGGGCAAAACCAGAAAGTTCCTTTGGAAATATTTTCTACGATTTAGAAGGAGTAATGAAAAGAAGGAATGAATTCTTGAGGAATTTCAGAAAAAAAATTCCAGATGTTTGTAAGGGATGTCCTATATATTATAAACCATAATTCAAAGTGATTTTTCTACTCTACGGTAAAGACAACAATATGATGTTTCTCTATATGTGAAACGAGAATTTTTACTTTGAATCCGAGCTTCTCTATGAGATTGCGGAAATAATAAAAACTATTCGGTGAATTTTCTGCATATATGAATACAGAATTTTTTTCAATTGAAAAAACATCCCTATAAAATTTTGTTCGCCAAATATTATTTTCAATTGAGTTTTTCAATGCTATTACATATGATACCACTTTTGTTTCTCCATCAGTAAGCATACTAATTGGTATATCATGACGTGGATTAAATTCCACTATTTTTTTTATGTTATTTTTTTTTAGAAAATCTATCACTTGCATTTTGGATTCAAGAAGTTTATCGGGATTAGATTCTACAATATTTTTGCTAGTTATAATAAAACCAATTATGTTTATTGGTATAAAAATTAGGACAAAGGGAGCATATAATTTCAATATAAATTTAGACCTAATTTTGAGTTCAGTTATACCTTTTGAGGAAGCGATATAAGCTACAATTGACGGAACGACATAGTGGTTTGCTTTTGCATTGAATAAAGATAGGTGAAGAACATAGATTAAGATGAATAAAATCAAAAAATATTTTAACCTATGATTTCTTTCTGAGATGATGAAGTTTAAAAAACCAACGGCAATAAGAATTGCTCTAAGAACCTCAAATATGTAAGTTTGTCCGTAGTCCCATTTTAGGATCCAATTTGATCTACCAAAACCAGGGATCTCGTTTCCAAAAATAAAGATCAATCCGTAAAGGAAATTATTTATGAAATTATCCCAGGATGATACAAGGTTTTTGAAAGCATATTTTGGAAGCCAGTAGCCAAAATCAGTTGAGGGTTCTAAATTTAGCAATACATACCCTACATTATATATAATAAATGGCAATAGAATGGCAACTAGACAAGTCATCGAGATTATAAGGACTTTTATTTTTATTCTGATTCTTAAAATGATAAGACTCAGAATAAATGAATTTGTGAAGATAAGGATAAATGGAAGATAATTTATGGGTAGAACTAAATAAGCAATGCATGAATTCGCAACCACAAGAGTGGTATCGGTGGAAATCAAGACTGAGCTAACACCAGCAGCAGGATGTCCAAAAATTTTTGAAGTTAGGATAAAAATTCCAATGATGAAAATTAGAGCTGATACAATTATGCTAAAGGACCTTATCAATATAATTTTCCATTTTATATCCTTCCCTTTTATTCCGAAAAAATCTAGGGATTTGAGATAAATTTTCAAAAGTATGCTTGCGGTAGCTCCCATATGAGGTCCGATAAGAATTGGTATGTCTTTGTTCGCAACTTTGAGGGAGAGGTTTGGAGCGCATTCCCTAAAGGTAAAAGGACCATATCTTTTACATGTTGTCTTTTCATTTTCTTTACAATCACACCAGACCCTCTCATTGCCATCTAAACGAATTACTTCATCTCTATAATAAAGTAGAAAATTGTCTTCTTCAAAATAACCGAATCTTGTTATATTTTTCAGTGAAAGGAGGATATATATAATTATTGAGACAAAAAGAAATATAAATGAGATGTGTTTAGATGATATTTTTTTCACTCCAATAATACTAGGTCTTTTACACTTTTGCATATTAATTTAAAATCAAACGAGTAGCACTTTTCTATTGGTATGGAAAAAGTTTGAAAATGAGTTTTTTTTAAAAGTTTGGGACGTGATGGATCTTTTATATCGAAAGCCATAGCCCCAGAATATCCAGAAGCCACGTATAAATTATCTTTCCAATGTGCTATACCATCTGCAATATCACCTAGGACCCCATAATCAATAGAATATGACGTTATCTGTAAAGGAGAACTACGGGAAATATCCCAAATACTAAAAGAGTTATCAACACCTTCGGCGGTAAATAGTAAATTTCTTTCAGGATATATATCCATTTGGAAAAATTGTCTCTGTGTGGCTTTTGTATCTACTATATTGAAAGTATAAAAGTCAAGAGTATAAAGATTCTTGTCCGTTATGGCGAAAATCTTTCCATTGTGAAATTTTATATCTATTATACTTCCGGGAAATTCCACCCTACCTACCTCAGAAAACGAGAAAGAAAATTTTCTCAGAGTATTTCCACTACATAAAATTATATAGTCTTGATAAGATGATATACACCTGATTAAACTTTCACTTATGATTTGGTCAGAATAGACGGTCTTTTTTCCAGTCACCAGATCGTATATTATTACTTTTCCCTCTCTCTCAGGAGATGTTGTCAGATCGTCTGATATACCGATAAGAACTAAATTTCCGGTTCTTGAAATAGCTGTTGCTGTATCAGTAGTAGGTATGTGAAACAGAAAATTTTCTGAAAAAATATCAAATGCAAGAACGCCTCCTTTTCCAGCCGCTATATATATGGTGCTCCCCTCAAGATAAAAATCTTCTATATAAGGTATGAAATTTATAGATAATTTATTTACAACTCTATCCTTGGATGTTCGGAGAATATCTGCACCATCTTTTGTTGAAGTGATAAGTATATCATTTTCATAATACGAGTTTATAGATTCAGAAAAAGCTTCAATTTGTTGTTTGAACACTTTTGATTTTGTATCAAATATCAAGCCCGAGCACGCACCAAGCTCGAGGCATTGATATAATGATGTACCTAAGAAAACAAAATCATCTGAAATAAAAGATGTTGTATTAAATAATATATTTTCCCTCAAGAAGGATTCTATAATTGGAGGGATAAATATTTGGAAGTACGGAGAAGCTTTATATGGTAATATAGAAGCTTTGAGGTTATTGGAGCTGTCTAAAACAGCGTCAAAAATGTAAGGTGTTATGTCCCCCAGATATTCCCTTTCAAATTCAATAAGCCGAGTGTAATCTGCTGATAACGCTTTAAGGTCTTCTACGAACTTTTTTATTCTGAAAGCTTTTATAAGCGAGCTATGTCCTGTGAATACATCAACTTTTGAGGTACTATCTTTTACAGAAAAACTTATAACTTCTGATGGCAGTGGTATACCATAACAATAAAGCTCTTGAAAATTACACAAAAACAATCCACACTTTTCCCCATTGCAAGGAAAAGTAGTAACTGTGGGAAATATATAAGTGAATATAAAAAATGTAGAAGAGTTCCCAAAGTTATCTGTGACGTTGAATGCGAAAACACTTTTTGCTTCGCCTTCCAAAAGTAATTGATAATCTCCATTATTTAAATTATATAACTTTATTCCTTGAAGTGTAGCAGAAAGTAAAATTTCTCGATCAACAAAGGAAGCCCAGTTACTTTCGTATAAATAAGATATATCAAGCCAATTTTTTATCCTACCTTCTTTTATATCAACAATAAATACACCACTTGGGATCCCCACAAGAGCAGAGAGGTTTTGAAAAATATCTGTTGGCTTAACTTCTCTTGGAAGAGCAAAATATTTTTTGATGTCCATCTTTGCAATAACTTCTATGTATTTTGTTATTCTTGATTGAGCTATTATACCACAGTATATGAATTTTGAGAAAGTAACTTTTTTTGCTGGGTCTAAGATCGAAAGAGAGGAAGGGTATAACCCGTAATTATCAAATCTACAAGTCTGTTGCGTTGAATTATTTACAAACTCCGGATTCCCATCTCCATCGCAATCCCAAAAGTAGGTGAGTTCCTCTTTTGGCGAATATAATGAGAAGAAAACGACCTGGAAATTAACTTCCAAAGGTGGAGAACCTGAGCAAGTATCAGCGAGTAGGGCAAAGTCAGGTGGGTTCAAAGGGTTGATTGTAATTTTTTTTTCGAGCTCTACTTTTTCTTTTGAGCCTACAATTAGACCTACTACTGTTATATTAGCTGGAGATATTTCGCCAGTAGGATGGAAGAAGATATAAGGAATTTCGTTATAATATTCTTTTGTTTTCGGAAAGTCTTCAAATTCCCATTTTTCATCTTTATTAATGTCTATTTTTACCTCGTTTATTAATTTGTTCGAACTTGCTTTGATCCTTATTATAGCACTAAGGGGTTCTGTCCCACTCTCCGGAAAAACTTCTAAATCCGCTTTTATAATTTCCTTTTCTTCTTCAAGGCAACTCCTTATTATGAAGAAGCCAATAAGAATAATATATAGTACGTTCAGTATAAACAATACAGACCGAGCACTTAATGCTGCATTCGCCATATTTACGACCTATTTAAATATTTCCACGGAGTTTTGAGTTGTAGCAATAAAATCTTTGACCCCATCACCATCTATATCACCAACTGCAACGTCAAGAACATTCTCAAGTATAAGCATGTTGTCTATTGACCATTTTAGTTCAGTGTGGAAACTTACATAAAGTTCGTTATTATTTGCAAGCCAAAAGATAAGTCCACCCTCAAACAACTTGAATTTTCTCACATTATTTACACCACCATAAATAAATTCGTAAGGTTGGTAAGGAGAGTAAGGAGAGATTACAAAAATTCCAGAGATATTACCAAGATCAAGATTATCCCACTCGCCCTCGATCTCTTCCTCTTGTCCTTCTGCTTCTTGTATTTTTTGGAGTATGTATTTTAAATCTAATTCGGGTACTAAAATAAATATTTTTGGTTCGGGTTTTTCTATACCTTCTATGAAACTTCCAAATTTTGCTCCTTTGTGAATGGAGATATTTCCTTCGCCAGCAGTGAGGACAACCGTTCTTATCGAAAGATCATTAAAATTCAAACGGTCAAAATATATCTTATCTTCTCTTGGTATCCCCATTATAAGTTCAACTTCTCCATCTTTATCTATATCAATACATTCTATACTTTCAACTCCTTCAATACTAATTTCTTCTTTTATCTCAAAATTTGCATCATAGACCCTTACTGATTTTCCATCTGATATAGCAAATTCATTATCACAAGTTGCCACAAGTTGTCCAGAGTATAATTTTTTTGAAAAAGACATATTGATAATATAGACCTCATTCTGTGATTGACAAGCAATATTACCCTGGGGCAGACCAGATATTTTATCACAAGAATAATCTGTTTGTTGTATTGTTTTTCCATCATAGACAAAAAGTTTGCCCTCTGATATTAAAAATAGTTTTGTGTTTTTTACTACTGGATAGCTCACAGGTGAGCCGAAATTTATAGATAATCTTTCAAATCCTTGTTCTTCCACATTTGAACATTTTGATTCATTATATGCTTTATCTACTGCCTTGATGCAAATTTTACTTTTTTGGAAAACCATAAAATATGTATCAAATAATAAGTCTTTTTCCCGTATAGCACCTAATAGGTTTTCTTTCCCCTCTTCATCTATTTGATAGAGGTTATAGAATTCGACACCGCAACCTGAATCTTTAGGCTCCTTTATTAAAAATTCTGCTCTCGAGATTTTAATGATCTCTGGCTCTTCTGGCGGAACAGTATCCTTTGTGACATTTATTGTATATTTTATCCTACTTTTATCTGCAATATTTATCAACTCTACTATCAGCTCATTTTCGCCTTCTACAAATCCCTGCTCTATTAAAACCTTCCTTGAGCCATATTCTATTGTATCTCTTTTTACTAAGTTGGAATTGACATAAACTGAAAATACTACGGTACCGGTGGTGGATATATTGAAAATCAGTTTATCTTTAAAGCATCCTTTTTGCAATTCAATTTGAGGCCCACTTTCCAAAGGCCGAGCAACAGTCTGAAAAGACCACATAACAGATGCCCTTGAATTTGAATTTGCACTTTTGGCCTCAACAAATACATAATATCTTGTTGAAAATTCAAGACCATTTTCAGGAACAAGTTTTAACAGATTACTCCCATCATCGTAATAATAAGGTATTAATTTTACAGGTGGGGTTATAGAGAAGGAAAAATCTGTGGCTTTCCCGGAGAATCTTGTAAAAATGCTCGAATCTGTGGAAACATTTTCCCCATGTGGACCAAATTCCACTATTTTAAAGTTATCTGAATTGGGATCATGCTGAGATTTTGAGCAATAGGAGAAAATGAGAAAAAATAGGAGGAAGAAAAGATTATTTTTTCCCATTTCTTATTCTCCTCATGATCGAAAGGAGCATAGTGAATATTCCTATCGGCAATAAGCTAAATGCCAATCCAAGTCCACCACATCCTCTTAATGGTTCACCTTCAACTTCTATTTCCTTTTTGATAACTCCATATTTATCTCCACTTTTCAGCATAACTTTAAGAATGTGCTTTCCCGCTTCCTCAAATCTTAAATTTATTATTCTGGTTGGAGAAAAAGGCGTAAAAACGTCCTGATCGTCAATACCGTATGATATCTCAATATCTTCGTAATCTGCTTTAACTTCATATATCCCTAATTGACCCGGCCTTAATTTATCAGGACCTTCTATCTTACCTTGAAGACCCTTTACAACCTTGATTTTTACCGGGGTCTCGTCAACTATTGTGTAAATTCCGCTTGGTTTATGTCTTACAGCAGTGAAGATCTCCACGGTAAATTCTGAAACAGGTTTGAGGAAAAATTCACCCCCCTTTATATCGTGCCATAGGTATTGTCCCTCATATCTCCAAAGATATTCTACAGATGAATTTTCATCTGGGTAAAAATTCTCAAATTTGCTTTCTACCTTGAACCTTATTGGCTCATCGGAGTTGACTATAAATTGTTGATTATTTTCTTGTTGTTGATTACCATTATCATCACTATCTTGCATACTCTCGGGTCTGATGCGACCAGCTTGATCTTCTGCAAAAACAACAGTTTCTACTTTTGGTTTTGGAATGTTTGATAGAAAATCAGAGGGTAGCTCAGAGAATTCATTTGATAGAAAATCAGAGGGTAGCTCAGAGAATTCAGATGAAGCCAAACTCAAATATGGGGAAAATTGTCCAAATTCCAAAAGAAAGTTTACACATAGAGGGGTTGGAAGACTCATTCTTGCAACCAAAGCGTTGTTTTGGAAACCAATATAAAATCCAGACAAATCCATCTTCAAGGGTAATACTCCTAAAAGATTGTATATTCTTGTCGCTATAGCAGCATTATTTATCAGCCCATTAAGTAAGACAGCAATAACATCTGCTATTTCAGTATATGGTGGAGAAGCATTTATTTGAGAATGCCTATTTACTATATCTTCTACTACCGGGTCTATTACTATGTTAGTTAATTGCAAATATCCTGGACCATATTGTACCCACTCGTCATGGCATCCCCAAGAGTAGCATCTCCTACATCTGAAGCTAGTGCCACATATTAGGTCTGAAACTGGCTGCCCAGAGCAGTTGCTTGGGACCTGATACCCAAGCTGTCCCTGAATTGTAAGGCGAAGCTGAACATCAAAAAGTTGCATACCATCTGATTCTCTTTGAAAACGCAGATAAAACCTTGGTATATTTAGAGTAAATGTCCCGCCTGAAGTTGAGAAGGTAGGCGTTGGATTAGTACAAACCGGTATGAGTGAGACCCTGACAGCAAATGGAGTTGAAGATATCTGCCTTATTCCTGGGATTAGCATCCACGCTTGGTCTGGCGAGAGAGTAAAACTATAACATAAAAGCCCCTGTGTCCAGAATATGTAAAAAAGTTCATTTATAAGTTCCTGATCAACATAGACTCCTATATGGTATCCGCCAGAAGGGAGGCAATCCTGTGGGTTAGTTTTGCATGAACTTGACGCAACTTGAGTTGGATAGGTAGGACAAGTACCCACAACGCAGCTGTTTTTTGCGCCAAGTTGAAAAGTTGTATCAAGAAACATTACAATACCTGCTCCACCTGACGAATAATTCCCCGGATAACCAAAAGATCTGCCGGCGCAAAATTCTGGATACACACCGATATGATAAGCATTTGTATTGCAAGCTCCCAATAATTCCATAGCTGATATTGGGAAAGTACCTGATAGTGCGCTTTTAAGAGCACCAGATAAAAGATTATTTAGTTGCCTTGAAACTGTACATCTGACGGTATCTCTTTGGAAGTTTTCTATCAAGTCCAAAACTGCTCCACAAAGACCCCAGTCGCAATATGAAGAATCGTAGTCTCCAAAACCTACATCTTGATTACACGCGCATATGTCTATCCACTCGCCGGGGTGTCCTACTTTAAATTGGGTAGCAGGAGAACCGCAACCTGTCATAAAGGGCGCTGAAGTAGGTCCATAAAAAAGGAAAGCTAAATTTAAAGCCACGATATCTTCTATCCAAAAGCGGAGCCTAATGTAGTCGTCACAGCATGGACAACCGACAACGGGGAGCCAGCACAAATCTAACCCGCAAGCGTCGGAACAGCAACCAGTTTCATCACCGCAAGAACCACACTTACGTTCTACATCAGAACTATTGCAATCAGCTGGTGTTGGTTCGTAATTTACGACTCTCATAAATAGTTCAATATCAAATCTTGGGACATAAGCATCTACTATTAGTCCATCATCAGCGCAACTAAGAGTTTGCGGACAGGAGAGGTTATTGAAATTTGAGCAATCGGCTATTTCTATATTAATAGGGGTCTCTATATAGATGCATCTATTATCATTAGCGCCGACTGCGCATGGACCATTTGTATCACATGGGAAAGTATCTTTTGTGGCGCAATCACCAACAAGCGGTACATCTATGCATGGGGAAGAGGAAGGTGCACAAGTTGAACCTGGGCATGTGACATTAGCACATGGGTTTGTACCTGAATCAGCAGTTGCACAATTTTGCAGATCAGTACACGTATTATCACCATTTCTTCGATATCTATAACCAGGGGCACCTGGCCTACATACTTCATTTGCCATGTCATTAATTTGAGAATTAAGGTAACCTTCTACTGACACCTCTAAGGCTTGGAGAAAATCAGGGGTTAGACGCAAGCCAATTGCACGCCACCAAGAAGAGGGTTCAGTGGGGGGGTGTCCGACCTTTCCTTCAGGGTAAATGCGTTGAGGAGCTTTGAAAATACGGTCTCCTCTTATTGAGAAGAAAATCCTTTCTGTGTTCGGAGGTAGAGGAGGAACACGATTTGGAGGCACCTTTGGTGGTGGAATATCTTCCGGTCTTATTCCGTTCCTTTCTAAGCATTCAATCAGGCTTATCCTATCACGCGGAGGGTTTGGACATTTCGAATAATCAATCGGGTAATATTTGTCACCCCGTATAAAGAAACTTTTTATTCCTCTTTTAGCATAGTATTTCAATGGGATAAATGGACTTTCACTGATAGGACAGTTTTCTAGGCCGTGCATTCCTTGGCGTATTCCTATATCCCAAAGTTCTCTCAAAGATTTTGGGGCGTTTTCGGGAGTGAATGGTGAATCGAATATTTCATCTACGGGTGTAAAAGAGTTGTTGCCAATATCAGCTAACACTATAAAAGAAGAGAAAATTAAAATTATAGCGGTTAAGATATAAAATGGTGTTTTCATCTTGCTTGACATCCAAATACTACCTCCTCTCTTTTCTGTATATTAAATACCTTACTCCATATGCTCTCATTACCGTTCAGATCTTTTGCTTTTATATCTATTCTGTGCTGACCCTCAGGTAAATTTAAAATTATCTCCTTTTGGTTTGTCCACTCTGTCCATTCACCATCATCTATCCTCCAGGAGATTTGAATTTCTTTCTCTGGTGTCCAAGAATCTACCGCTTTCACCTTTACGACAAATCCATTATAAACATTGTCCTGGAGGTTAGTGTATATATCAGGACCAACACTATCAACTAAAAATTCAAGCTTTGCCGGAGTTGGGTCATAAAGCCCAGTTTTGTTATCAATAGCAGCAACCTCAAATTTGTGATAACCTTCAAGTAACCCCGGAAGAAAAACTTTATTCCTTCTCTCCGGACCTCTCCATACTCCATTATCTATTCTCCACACATACATTATATCCTCACCGCCTATAGCATCAAATTGTATTTCCATACCGTCCCAGGCTGGTTTGGTATAACTTACGATAAAAGTTTCAGGAAACGTTGCTCTATTTGCATTCAAGGGTGGTGCAATATTCATTTGTTTATCAAGCTCATTTGCAAGCCACCGAGCTGTTAGAGCCCCAGATATGTTAAACCTGAATCTCAAAAATCCTCCAAAAACATCTATGCCACTATTAAGATCAGGTTCAGAAAATGAGCCGGGATTGTAACTAGCGCTACCAGGAGGATCTAAGTTCGGTGGCCCAGGTGGTATTGGGATGACCCCATCGGGGTCTATTATGGGTCTTAGTCCAATTCCGACGTAACCTCCTAAAAATAAATTACCATTCAAAATTACACCTATGAGGTCGGCCAAAACTCCCGTCCATCCAGAAGGACCGGGGAAGCTGGGATGTGTCGTGTCTGTCTGGACACCTGTTATATTAGGGTCTATGACAACACCAAGATATGCAACACGGTGGTAGCTTGAACAAGGAGCTGCTCCACAAAACCACCATGCGAGATTTACTCCAAGGTGCATATTTATCAGAAGCGACATCAAGCGTTTCCAACCCGAATCATTTATCCAGAACTCAAAATCGTAGGGCACGGAAAATTGCAAGTCAACCGGGTAGCTTTCCCACGTACCCGGCGCTGCTGGTCTTTGCATTGTCGCACCACACGCGGTACTTCCACATCCTGTAGGTACCGCTCTTATACCCATAAGCTTACCCGACCCAGAAGGACAAAAGGATCTCATAGGCGGTATAAACATGACCCAATTCTCACAAGTACCAAACGATCCCATAATACCGCCGAAAATACCAGGCGTATCTCTTGAAACCGGAACAGCTCCGGGCCTGCCAGGGGGATCTTCAATGTGTAGAAACTTCTCGTTTACAAGTTGACACCATAACTTCTGGAAAAAGGAACAATGTATGGCGGCACATATATGGCTTCCTCCACAGGGATTACTACCTCCTGAAACACCTGGGCAACTACATCCCATAGTTCCTGGGTCACCCGGTGGGCTGCCTACATCATCAAAATCTATATCTATATCTATAGCTCCTTGGTGTAAAGTTCCCCCACCACTAGCACAAAAGCCCGTTTCTATACCGACATCATAGTATAATGTCCCAGAAATGGGATGGGATATTTTCCCACCGGTCCTGCAAGCTCTTGTCTCACCTGGATTGGATATTAAGTCTGTTCCGAGAAAATCTTTTAAATCAAAAACTGACATTGGACCCAAATACGGTTTTACCCCAGCAGCAATATCTTTGTTAAACGATTGGTATCTAAGTTGTGCATCTATAAATGCCACTAATTGGGCAAGGTGTGTTCTTGAAGGAAGGGTAGTCCACCTAACGGTTATTCGAGCCGGATTTCCAAGATAAAGGTATGCAACCGATAATCCTACATCCTGCAAAGTGGAACCATTACATGAAGATGCGCTTGGGGTCAAAAAATTTTCAAGGTGTCTGAGCAGAAAGTTAAATCCCAATTCCGCAGGTGCGGCAGATATATTGATCTGCCCGTAATAGTTATCATTAGCACCTCCGCCCACTGCTGTCTGGTCTACAACTAGTCTAAAATTGGCTTGAATTGACAAATTTATACTTACTCTTACATAATCATATGATGGATAAGGTCCCGGACATGAGGTAGCGGTATCATCAACAACAGAAACGCTACAACTTAAACTGGTGACGCTCCAGCTTGTGATATAAGCTTCTTTTATAGTTATGCTCTTACCTCCGGCGACTGGGATTCCAAAACCAGAACTTGATGTAATGAGGTTTCTCGGAGTGTATGAGCTTATTGAACAATCGTATGGTGATTCTTTACATCTGCACTGACCTCCGCTTGAGTCGGTAGTCTTGGAAAGCATGCAGGCAATCAAGTTTCTCATGATGGAGTCGCCAAATATGCTAGCACATTGGGTATTTACCCAGTTCCAAAAACCGCTTTCAAGTTGTAAGTAAATAGAGCCAGAGCTAGGACCAGAGCAACAGTTTACTGTATGTGAACTTATATTTTTTGGCAGTATCAAAATTACAAAAGATATCAGACATAACATTAAACTTCCCTTTATTACTTCTATTATTTTTTCTCTAATTTTCATGCGGTTCATATCTATTTAACACCCCCTTTTTATTTTATTTATTTTTACTTTGTTAGCTTTGCTTTTCATTAATATATAAAAATTAATACAAAAAATTAAAGAAATCAAGATTTTGAAAGAATTTTTGATTTTTGTATTGTCTAATAAATACCGATATTCCGCTACACGTAGATCGCACTTTTAAAAAACAGGATGTGAAGTTTTTGAAAGAGTAAGAGTTCTTTTTTTCTTTTCTATAATCCGAGCTCAGTCTTGATTTTTTCAAAGGCTCTTTTCTTTGTTTCTTCATCTCCCACTATTAAAAGTGCTATAAGTCTGAAACCTTCGTCCATCCTTTTGAAACCATCTCTCATTTCTTTCCTCATCTCCCTCATCTCCTCAAAACCTTTGTCCATCCTTTCACCTAAACTCCTAATCTCTTGTAAAATTTGAATACTCCTTTCATCCATTTTCCTCATTTCTTCACCTAAACTTTTAATCTCTTCACCTATACTTTTGATCCCTTCACCTATACTTTTGATCTCTTTACTTAATCCCATAATCTCTTGTAAGATTCGACCATTTTGAATGAGGAATTTTGTCATAAGAACGGAGAGGAAAACTCCTATCACCATAAAAACTATTTGTGTTATTAATTCTATTAACCCCATTTCATCACCTCCCTTTTACTGCACATTAATTTGCCTAGTAAATTTTTCCCTAAATATTCCCCTAAATATTATAAACCAAAANCTTCAATCTTCAAATTTTCAAACATATTCAATCATCAAATATAGTGATAAATTAGAGATTCAAGCATATTTTAAATCCATTCCTGTTCCTGTATTCATCTACAACCCTCGGTATCTGAAGAACTTTCTTTTTTGCAATTTCTATTTTGCTTTTGCAATATCTATTTTCTGCTCCAAATTTTGATTTTGTGCTCCAAATTTTGGCTTCACAAAAATATTTAAATAATAAAAAATGAAATTATACCCATCGAAGTATTCGGAACTGAATGAGTCAAAAATTTCCCGTTCACTCAGGACCATTATTACAAAGTATAACCCTAAAAAAGCTTTAGTTATTACTAAAGTGGCGAAGAAAAGAATTTCATCTCTTCTGGTTAAGTTTATCAATGCTTTATGAGAAAATGTTCTATTTTCACTTTGTAACCTCCATAGCTTTAGAATATAAATGAAGTGAGAAATTACGAACTTCCAAATACTTTCATTGTGGGTAAAGGTAGAGCTGGTTCTACATCGCTATACTACTATTTGAAAAAATCACCAGAAGTTTTCATGAGTCGTATCAAGGAACCACATTATTTTGCAACACATGATATAAATAAATTCCATGATATGTGGGATATTATATAATCGTCCCTTTAGTATAATAGGTATCAATAATAATCAACTCCTAATATAAAGGTAGCATTTTCTACAAAATTCTGGAGGATTTCTTCTAAAATCGTTTATAAAGATCTGCCTCCTTTTAAGAGCTTTTTCGATATTCTCCTTATATTTAATATCTCCAAACCTTGATAGTTCTATATTTTCAAATGTTGGAGATAAACAACAGGGTAAGATATTTCCAAAAATATCAATAACAACCATAAAGTGAGCATGAAAACAATAACCTTTTATCTCTGATCCAGTTTCAAAATTTGCAAGGATAATTTCAATTTGGTGCTTATATTTTTCTTTAAGTCCAAGTAAGTAGTGTAAATCATTTATGTCAGGCATATGTAGTTTTCCAGGTACATCAAACTCAAGTTTTTGAAACTTCACCCTATCAACTCCTAATTCAATAGCATTTTTGATTATATCTTCTGCATCTTCTCTGGTTTCCTTTGCATAAACTGAATTGATACTTATTATAGGTAGATGCCTTTTGAGTTTGTTCTTAGTATGTATTAGAGTCTTAAGATTTTTTACTACTCTTTCAAGCGTATCACTTTGCGTTCCATCTACTTTATTTTCCTCTAATTTTATCCTATCCCCTCTTTTTCTATCCCTTATCTCAAATCGTTTTTCATTAAATCCGATTTCTTTTAGCATTCTTTTTAGGTCTCCAGATTTTCTTATGAAATCATACTTTTGTTTATCAAAAGAATCTATCGAGGCATTCAGTTCAAACAGGCCAGAACTTATTAGTTCTTCTGGATTAGGCAAAATTGTTAAATTTGAAAAGAGTATAGGGAGAGCTTTTTTCTGTGAATGCTGAATCATCTTTATTATATCTTTTGATAAAAATGGTTCTCCGATAAAATTGAGAATATTTATAAATGCTTCTGGAAATTCTTCAGTTATTTTTTTGAATTGTTCAAAAGAAATCATTCTTAACTTTAAATCTCCTGCTCCACACATAACACAGTTTAGATTACATCCCCTTACGGTTTCAATCATAACAATTATAGGCTTTATTTCATAATTTGGCATGGTAAAACCATACCTCCATTTTATGAACGTTGCAATAAGATTTTGCATTCTCTTTACCGCAAGTCTGGGCTCAGAAGGAGGAAAAATTTTTTTGATAATATAAATTACTTCTCCTGGATGAATTCTACGATACTTAGAAATATCTATTCCCACACGCCTTAACATAGTATTTATAACTCCAAACATAGTATAAAATAATAAATAAATATAATTAATAAAGATATAAATTAGAATTGCCTTATGGACAAGATTTCTTATTCCCCCGCATCTTAATTCAGTATCCGAAAAGATGCGAAAGGGAAAATAAACTATGTAAGTACCACAGTATTAAAGCAAGCACAGAAGAAAAACGCAGATTCAGAATACTCAAAGAAATAGTATCACAAAATTTTTACCCCTTTACTCAATTATACAGCTTATCCAAGCTTCTGAGAAGTTAAAAACGTTGGTATCACCATTAGCTTTTGGAATTTTTTAGACATGCAGAATATAAGAAGGTTTGCAAATGGGAAAGTTTATATAATAGTAGAAAGTTTTTGGAATTATGCAAATGAGAAATTAAATTCGAGGGGGAAAATTTTATATATTATCTAAAATATCCTGAAGCTTAAATATAATAATAGGGAAAATTTAGAGAAAATGATGTAAGTTTAGGCGAAATAAAATGAGCAGTTTCCACTTTCCATAACATATGGATAGAAAAAAAATACATAAAATTGAGGGGGTTATATCTTCCCACAAATTTCTCTCCTTCTCACTCCTCCTGATCTCAATTATCACCTATATCTTACTTTCCTCAAAGAATATAGCAACGTTCAGCTACTACGAAGAAGATTTTTTTTCTCAATACTTTGCAGATTTTGTGGTTCGTCTGGATGAAAACGGCAGGATTTGGTGCGATTGCAAAGAATTTGAAAGGTCGTCCTGCAAAAAATTTGGACATCTTACTTTCAGAGAATGCCCTCCAAACATCTCTGTTAAAATTAAAAATAGTGAAATCCCTATACTCATTGCACCACACATTGGCGCTTCGGCCGGATTACTCCTCAAACTTTATATCAAAATCCTACAAACATTGGGTATATCGGGGAAGAATATGAAAGACCGCATAATATTGTTCAGATCCTTTGGTGTAATTGTCGGTGTTATATTTGGTGTAATTTTAATATTTTTTATAACTTCAAAGATTTTTGGTCATCCAGCTGCTGGTATTAGTTCTGTGTTGCTCTCCACAAATCCGATATTTATACTCCTATTTTCTTCTTTTTCTACTGTGATTTTACTTGTGGATTATCTTCCGGTTATAGTTCTTTTGACCATATCACTTGCAGTAAGCATTTTTATTCTAAGAATCAGGATAAGAGCAAAGGTCATACTGATTTCAGCTTTTGTTTTGACTCTTGCTATCTTTCCTTTCATTCTATATCAACTAATGTATTCAGGGCAGTGGAATGATTTACGATTATGGGCTTCCCCTATAAAATATGCTTATCATAGGCTTATACCTGAGAGCTTGATCAAGAACTTTGCTAATAGCTTGATATTTTTATTTTTGAACAATTTACCTGAAACCGGAATAGGTTGGTGGGTTTTAAGCGGTTCTGGACAAAACTATACCTTTCAAATCATTAGGGGAATACTTATTTTCATAGGTTTTCTAAACTTCATCCTTTCAGAGAAGAATATGAAGCTCAGATACCTTTTTGTCATGTTAATCTCAGCTTATGTTTTTTTGCTTTCTCTTTTTGATATAAGCTCACACCACCATGTAGTTCCATCATTCATACTTCACATAGCTTGTGCAAAAGGAATAGCAGAATTTAAAATTAGGATGAAACTTCGTTTAATCCCTCTATATATCCCTCTTGTTTTTACTGTGATATTGATTAGCTCAGTAGGTTTTATCATTAATTCCAAAAAGCTCCAAGAAGCTAATCCTGATAAACTCCTTGAACCTAAATTACAAGTTGTAGAATTCCTAATAAAGAATAATATAAAAAGTGTGGTGGAAGTTACACCTAATCATCATATTCCAATTGGTATACTTACTGATGGAAAAATCAAGGTGGTATCATATTTGTTAGCTGGGAAAGAACTTTTAAGGAAATCCTCAGGGGACGAGAAGAGAAATATAGAAGAACTTGCGAAACTTATGAAAAAAATATTTTCCCTTGAAAGAAACTCCATTTTCATAGAGGGGGGGTATCATAATATGGATAATTTTTATGATTTTATCAAATATTTGGGATTTGAAGTGAGGGAGCTTTTCAGGATATCTGTTGGTCAATATTATCTTTTCGTCTTTATAATAAAATAAGTTGATTGCACATAAGATATTTTACCTATATTAAGTCGGAGATATGTGATAAAACTTCATATATTATCTAAAAGTGTTTGGTTGTAGATAAACTAAAATAATAGGAAGAAATAGATTAGATGACATGGTTTATGTTGTTTGGGCGTGGTGGTGAAATGAGCAATCACCGACACAAGTTCTTTTCCTTTTCTCTTCTTCTGATCTCAATTATCACCTATATCTTACTTTCCTCAAAGAATATAGCAACGTTCAGCTACTACGAAGAAGATTTTTTTTCGCACCTAATCATCATATTCCAATTGGTATACTTACTGATGGAAAAATCAAGGTGGTATCGTATTTGTTAGTTAGCGCAAAATTTATGAGGAAGCTCCGAAGTGATGAGAGGAGTTATATAGAAGAATTTACAATACTTATGAGAAAAATATTTTCTCTTGAGAGAAACTCCGTTTTCATACACGGAGATTATTCTTTAGATGGTTTTTATAGGTTTCTCAGAAGATTGGGATTTGAAGTAAGGGAGCTTTTTAGGATATCCGTTGGTAAATATTATCTTTCTGTATTCACGGTTGTGCCTACCATAGATTAAGCACCTCCCCAGAAATCATTTTTGCAAGATTCTAGCAAGATTTACTCTTGCTACTTTAATATAGAAATCTTTATTAAATGAGGTGTATGAGAAAAATACGTTCTCCCCGTCAGCTAATGTAAAAGGTTGAAAGCCGGATATAGGTTCACTATCTACTGTTATTTTTTTCCAACCGCTTTGTGTTTTACATGCAAGTTTTAGACTACCCTCAACTATACTCAAATATACAGCACAGGGTATACCTCTGAATATAAAAGAGCTTATACCCCATCCAGCCCCTTTTTCGACCTCCTCTTTATTCCAATTCCAATCGTAGTTTCTTTTTAGGAGAACCAACGAATTTTTCTCTCTGTCATATGCCCAAACAAATGGTATATTTTGTGAAGCTGAAATAGAGCAAAATTGCCCAATTCCTGGTACAGGTCTGATATATTCAACCGTAACTTTTTCGGTTTTCGGGTTCATTATCCAAATTGTTGAGATATCGTAAAAACCAAATATGAAGGGTTGGTGTAATTTTGTTGTTTCTATCGATGGATATGCCATGTGAGATAATTTCGCAAAGTATACATCAGGAAAGTTTTCAAATAGTTCCTCACTCGGTGGTTCAAGTTTTACTTCTTCCGTAACCTTATCCCACCCCACAAACTCTTTTGTCACATTGTATAACCTATCAACCATAATGTATTTTAGGCTTGAATAGTTTTTAGAGAAAATGAGAAAGTGAGCAAAACCACCTGATATAGAAGCTTTTGCACATTCGTCAAATTCATGAATTATTTCCACACTTTTGGTTTTCCCATCATTATCTATCAAATAATTCGTTTCACTTGGTATGTTTATCTCTTTACCGTTAAATGATATTGAGATATTTGGTCCTAAAGATGTTATAATCGCTGTTATTCCATCCGACATTACAGCATCTGCTATGTTCGCTTGATAAATAATATGAAAATTATCCGACTCAAATACTACCTGACCGAAAGTTCCCGGTCTCATATCTCTGACAAAAATAATGCTTACTCCATCCTGATACCACAACGGAATTTTAATTGCCCTGCTAACTTCTTCATTTGCATGTACTTTTTCAAGTTCGTAAATTCCCAAAAAACCGCCTGTCTCATCAAACTCAGCAAAAGATAAACTACCTGTGGTATGTGACCAGAAAAAAACACATTTTTTTCTTTGTTCTTTTTCATTACATAAAAAAATTTTTGGCCAAAGTCCTTTTGTGCTACTTGAAAATACCTTAATATCTTCTTCTTTTTCATTTGTCTGCCTACAATTTGAACTTAAAGATAATAATAACGTTGATAATAGCAGTATCGTTATGCCTTTCCTTTTTGCCATTTTTTTCATATTTGCCATAGTGCGTAAGTGGAGAGAAATAAATCTTTACCTCTTTTTTCTATTAGGAAAACATAAGGTAAATTTTCAAGGATAATCGGAAACACTTTTACATCATCAAATTCAACACTCTTTATTATTATGTTATGGTTTTCTGCGACAGTAAAAACAAACAATCTTGAAACATAAGTTTCAAGTAAGGAAACTGCCAAAAAGTTATTCTTTGAGCTTAAAAATACCTTGTTAATAGATGAAAATTCAAAAGCATCCAACTTCCTGAAATTTTCTCCGTCAAATCTACCATAAAATACCTTACCAAGTAAACCTTCATAAACTTGTTCAAATACCACAAAGAATATGTCAGTTCCATTAAATGTAACATCAAATTCTACCTGATCAAACTCTGGTACAATATCATATTCAGCTATAACTTCTCCTTCGGGGAAGTCTTCTAAACTGACAAAAAACCAGGAATATGTCACACCCAAAGAAAAATTTGATATTTCATTCCCATTCACATATAATTTGAGGTTTTCCATAGCCCCAAAAGTCGGTTTGTCAAGAAAAGCAACAAAGCTTCCTTCTTGAGGATAAAAGTTTAATTTTTTTTTCTCTTTGTATCTTCCAAGCACCCCAGACTTTTCGCCTTCTGTCCACAAAATTATTTTCTTACCTTCTATCAAGGTCTTATAGAATGTAAAAATCCTTTCATTTACCTTAATAAGTTTTATTTCTTCAACTAATGTAGCTTTTATCATTCTCCTGTTTTGTCCATATGAAATTATGATTGAATTTCCGTCAAAATATGCAAACTCTGTTGGGCTCAAAACATAATACACATCACTATATTTATCAAATAGCTTATTCTCATTCCCTGTCACTACATCTTTGATGAAAACCTTACTACCTCTGTCAATTATAATTCCTCCGGGTAGAATACCTTTTAACTCCCCCTCCTCAAATAATTCATATTTTGAAATAGATTTTGGAAAAGAAAATGTTACAAACTCTATTTTATTTTCGCTATTTTTATAACCAATGTATATATTTTCTCCCGATATATAGAATTTAGGATAATCATATGGGGCACTACCGATGTAGAAAGATGATTCCTCGAAAAATTCTTTTCTTTCTGATATTCCTTTTTTTTCTTCCAATTTGCAAAATGACAGCATAATAATGATAAAAAGGAAAAAAAATAAAAATTCATAAAACGCAAAACCTACCCTCCTGGACATACAAAATAAAAGATAAAAATAAAAAATAAAAAAATAAGATTTATAGATATATTTAGATTTAAATTTATTATAGATATTTAGATTTAGGATAAATTTTATGCTTTAGAGTTCTGAATATATTCTATCAATGCTTTCAAATCAAAATAAATTATGAACTTTTCTTTGTACGGAAGTTGTGTCTTACAGTTCAGCTCGTATGCTACCGTTCAACCCTCCAAAATAAAGAACAAAATTTTAATGTGAAAAGCGTAATTAATATTAAAAATGTTTCTACTAATTATCAAATGTTTCTACTAATTATCATTTTGTTATTATACATTAATAAAACTTACAATAATCAGTATCGGTAACAACTTTTCTCTTTTTTAAATTTTTCAGATTCCAAATTCCTAATTTAAAGTAGGGGAAATATGAAAATATGATATAAAGGGGGAGAAAAGATGGGGATCGAATTAGCTTTAACCGTAATAGGATTTGGCGTGACAGCTATGGCTGGCGCCGTCACTTATCTCGCTTGGAAAAATGGAAAAGTCATAAGAGAAAATACTGAAAAAATCATAAGAGAATCCAGAGAAAACACTGAAACACTTTTGAAAGCTTCAAGAGAAAATACTGAAAATATTTTGAAGGCTTTGAAAGAAAGCACTGAAAGTATCCTAACAGCAATGAAGGAAGATTTTAAGACATTAGGAGAAAAAATGGATGAAGGTTTTAGGTTAATTGCATTGCTTATCCTTTCTGAAACCCCCGAGGAAAAAAGGAGAATCGCTGAAAAAATAATCTCTAAAACTTAATTTAAGATGATTTTTCAAATTCTCCCATCCTCAAACTCCTTCTCTTTTCCCTCAATTTTATCCTAAACCTATTTGCTATCTTACCTTTATTATCCTGTTCAATGATTTGGTTTAGTTCTGGTGAGTTTGGAAATTTCAATGCAAGACCCATCCTTCTGATAAGTCTCCTCTGTATGAATAAGTTATACTGAACTGTCTCTTTATTAGTTCCATTGCGTGAGGATGAAAAATCTTTGCTTTTTCTATCAAGAACTCTTTTTGTTCCTGCAAGAGCAAGTATTTTCTTCCTTTATATTCTTTAAGTCTTTCTAAACCTTCTTTATTGTATTTTCTTATCTAGCTTCTAACAGTAGAATAAGCATATCCTATTTCTTTTGAGAGTTGGAGTGCGGTTTTTTTATTCCGAGCTAATATCCAAATAGCGCTATTTATTTTTTCATCTTGTCATAACATATTTAGATAATTAGATGGTAAATAGATGAATTTTTCGGTTATCAAAAGTTATAAGAAAACAATATATAACAAACAGAAATCTATAAAAGTTTCTATATTTTGGGATTAATTTGAGGATTCTATTGTTTAAAAATAAAATAGTTGCAATGGAAAAATGGATTAAAAAGAGAAAAACGAAAATCACCCTTGAGATAAATTGATTTATAACGAAAAATCCATTTACATACGAAATGAGGAACATAAGAGATGAAAGCAAAAAAGTTAATTTTACATCAATTTTTTCAGCTAAGTTTTTTTGCCCCATCTTCCTATCTTCTTCCATATCATCTATAAGGTCAATAATATATCCTGCGGTAAAGGCAAATGAAACAAAAAAAGAAGGTAATATCTTTTTATGGTCGAAAAAATCAAACTTCATGATTTGTTCTCCTTGCTGACCGATTACCCAAATTATACCAAGATAAAAAATCAAAATTCCCCCCGTAAAATGTAGCAGAATATCCGGGAATAATATGACCCTTCTTATGATATAGTACAATCCCCAGTTGAAATATGTAAGAATATAAGCGAAAAAAAACAGAGAATTATTTTTAAAAATATACACGTAAAATAAGCCTGATAAGAAGGATACAACGCTCAAGACAATGTAGAACAAAGCTTTTCTCTCAAAGAAAACGTTCATATTAGCTACTGAAAAAACACATAAAAAAACTGATACAAAAAATGAAAATACGTCAAATTTTATGTTATCTATAAAATTTATGTATGCAAAAAGAGGTATACCAGTTATAAATAGAGCTTGAAAAATGCTCTTCCTTAGAGAATTAAATTCAAATTTTTCTCCCATATAAAATCAATTTTAATCTTAATACTTAAACTTTTTTAAGTAACATATTGTTAAAAATCTTTGCGAAACACAACTTACCCATACATACCTCATTACCTTAGCTAATCTCATTCTAAAATTCATTAGCAAAACTTTTAGTGTCAATTCCTTCTCTATGTTCTCTCTTTTTTGCTAATCACATTCTCCCCAAACCTAAATGCGGAAACACCACAACTATTACTCTTGCTGTAATCTATCTCCTCCTTGCATCTGCGTTCCCCCTCTTCTCTTATATTCCTTACAACACCACGCATTATCTCCTCTAACCTTTGAACTCTCCCGAGGTAATACTCCTCCCGTTATCTCCATAGAATGTTGAATATCTTGGGAGTATTATAGCCCTTGCCTGCCCTTGAAACTGCTTTGTTATTTTCTCCCTTTGCAACCACCGTCGGCAAAGCAGTCTGACCGTCACGCCATGATCCTTCTGTAATAGCAACTTCCACAACATCTGTTTGTTGTATCTACGTGAAGTTTTATCCACCCTTTCCTTTTCCTTTTCCTTGAAGCCCTTTTATGTTTTTTCTCCCTCCATCCCGCCTGAGAGTTTTATTCCTCAAGTGGCTATCACAAAGTCATCCTCAAGACTGTTAAAATCTATGCTTATCTTTTAGTTTCTCTATGAGCTCATTTTCAATCTTTCGGAATCTGTAGTGAATGAGTCTTTGGAAATTAAAAATTAAATCCCTTGAGTGCGAATTCAAAGAACCCCCGGAGTAGGTAAAACGAACTTGAGCATAACCGTAGATATGGTTTGCGCATTTGGGGTTCGGGAAAGTCAAAGAAATCCTGATAGATGAACATGAACTTAATGAGATTTTTACTTTATTTAGTTAGGTAGTGCAATTTCAATCACTTTTTTTCTAACCTCCTTATGATCTTTTGCAATCTCAACCTAATTTGGCAAAAAAGAAAAAACGGACTATTAGGTCATAAACCATTATAATTATTCTTATGTTGAATCTTGCAAAGTTCATCTTGAAAAGAATGCTCTTAGATGGAGAAAAATTAAGGTTTGTTCTATCGAGAATGTTTCCACATCAAGAGCCAAAGCTTACTTTTCTAAGAATAAAGAACTTTATATCAACTTACCTAGCTTGGAAATACGGAATTAAGCTAAACATTAAACCTATAATATTACAGATTGAACCCGTAAGAGGCTGCAACTTGAACTGTATTATGTGTGGAGCCGGACAGGTTAAACTTCAAAAGCTCCTTTTTGATGATTTCAGAAGAATAATAGATAATCTACCTGAAGCCATGTTTATCATCATGAACTACGGTGGAGAACCTTTTCTATCAAAAGATACTCTCAAAATGATAAAATATGCTCAAAGAAAAGCAATTATTATAATCTTCTCTAACTTTACGATACTTC
>AWOA01000051.1 GCA_000494225.1 Candidatus Calescibacterium nevadense OTU 1 | reverse complement strand
TTTAGACGTGAAAGACCAAGACAAGAGGATAAGGTTTGCCAATGGGAAGTTTTATATATATAATAAAGGATTTTGGAGTTATGCAAAAGAGAAACTTATTAAGTTTGAGGAGTAAGCAGAGAAAATTTTGTGTATTACCTGAAGGAGCTTGAATTCAGGTGTAATAATAGAGAGAACTTATTAGATGATATGGTATTATATACGTTTAGATGGAATAAAATGAGGAATCGCCAAAAAAATTTTCTCAAAAAAAATAAAAATTTTTTGAAAAGTATATCTGTAAAGATATGGAAGAGAAAAAGAAAAAGGAAGAGTCAAAAGAAGTTTTTGAAATATCAAGGGACGGAAAAAAAATAAAAAAAGTGATAAGGGGAAGATTCTTTGAAGACTTTGAAATAGGCGATAAGTATTATCATCATTGGGGAAGAACATTGACGGAAACTGACAATATCTTATTTTCAACTTTAACGATGAATTTCAATCCAATATACTTCAATGAGGATTGGGCGAGAAAGATGGGATACAAAAGACTCGTGATAAACCCACTTCTGGTTTTCAATACAGTTTTAGGAATGAGCGTTGAAGATCTTAGCGAGCAGGCTCTCGCATTACTCGGATACACAGATATAAAATTCCCAAAACCAGTATATCCAGGTGAAACCATTTTTGCTTTCTCAGAGGTAATAGAAAAAAGAGAATCAAAATCAAGACCAGAAGCAGGAATAGTTACNTTCAAAACAATTGGAGTAAATCAGGATGGCGAAGTAGTTGTAGAATATATAAGATCTGTTCTTGTAAAAAAAAGAGAATTTATAAAAAAGGAACTTGAAGGATAAAATCAAAATTAAAAGCCTATAAAAATAGATTTTCAAATAAAAAAAGAAGGAAAAATAAAAAAATAATGTTTAAAATAAATAAAANNAAAANNANNANAAAAATGTATAAAAGCCGGGTGGATTTCAATATCCACAAGGNTTGAAAAGAAAATAAAATGAAAGTAAAAATNGAGCATATTTTTGATGTACCGGTAGATAAGTTTGATGAATTATGGAACAATCAAGAAGTAATAGATAATGTTGTCGCAAAACTTCCTAATGTGAAAAAAAGGGAACTCATAGAACAGGAAAACAAAGGTAACGTGATTTACAGGAAAGTCTTATATGAAGGAGAAGCTGAAATACCAGATGTTGTCAAAAAAAGCGTCAAACCAGATATGCTTAAATGGTATGAAATAACCACGTACTATCCCGACAAAAAAGAATACGAGTTTGAAATGGTCCCCGTTTTCTTCAAAGACAAAATTCACTTCAAAGGAAAAATCAAGCTTTTGCCAGAAGGTAATAAGACGAAAAGAATAATAGAGGGTGAGCTTAAAGTTTCCTTTAATCCACTCGCAAACAAAATAATAGAGAAGTTTATGAAAGATTACCTTGAAAAAAACATGGCAGTCGAATCAAAAGTTCTTTCGGAAGAAATGTCGAAAAAACTTAAATCAATGGCATGAATAAAAAAGGAGATGATAGAAAAGAGCATGAGAAAATAAATGAAATTGAAATTAGGTTAACCAAAATAGGTAAATTTCCTCAAACTCCGAAAATTCCTAACGATTGGGCAGAAGTAATAAACAAGATCAAAAAAAAAGATAGAGTAATTATTGTTGGAGGTGTAGATGTTGGTAAAACATCCTTTACCATTGCTCTTGAGAGAAAATTCAAAAATCCAGCAGTAATAGACCTTGATCCAGGTCAACAGAGATTTTTCATACCAACTTGCGTATCAGCGAAATACAAAAACAAAATCTTGAAATTTTTTGTAGGGAGCACATCTCCAAAATTTTCGGAGTGGCTCATAATACTTGCATTACAAACATTTCTGCAAAGATTAGAAAAATTCAAGCCAGATTTATTCATTTTAGATACGCCCGGTTTTATAGAAGGAGATAGAGCTATTGCTTTAAAAATTTCTGAGACTATAATTTTTCGTCCGACAAAAGCAGTAGTTATAACAGAAGATAAAACAAAAACTGAAAAACTAATTGAAGTTTTGTCTAAATTTTCAGAAGTTTATATATTAAATCCTTCGGAAGACGCAAGAAGAATCTCACCAGAAGAAAGAGCAGAAATACGCCTTACAAAATTCAAAAATTACTTTTCACAAACAAAAGATATAATAATAAACAACGGAGAAGAGCTAAAAAAGAAGGTTATAGATATATCTCCAAAAATTGAAGATCAAGAAATAACAAAACTCATAGGATTTTTCAGAAATGGGCTTACAGAAGTCATAGGTATAATAAAAGAACAATCCGAGAGTAAAATGAAAGTTGCAATTCCAGAGGATTATGAATGGAAAAATTGGGATTTTGCAATTTCAAGCACAGTAAAATCTATAATTCCTGTATGAGAGAAGGTGAAAAACTTCTTGAAGGTAAAACGATAATAGTAACAGGAGGCGGTGGAGGAATTGGCTCTGAAATTTCAATATATATAGCAAAACTCGGAGCGAAAGTTGTTGTCAACGATCCCGGAACAGATATAGAAGGGAAAGGGAGAAATCCAGCAGTAGCAGATGCAGTTGTTGAAAAAATAAGGGAATTCGGTGGTCAAGCCGTACCAAATTATGATACAATAACAATAGAAGAAGGAGCAAAAAAAATAGTTGAAACTGCATTAGAAAATTTTGGGACCGTAGATGGTCTTGTAAATTGCGCAGGAAACATAAAAGATAACTTCACCCTTGATATGTCATATAACGATTTCAAGCAAGTAATAAAGGTCAACCTAACAGGAGCATTTCTCATAGGGAAAGAATGCCTAAAAGTTATGGTCGAACAAGGAAAAGGGGGAAGTATAATAAATATGACATCTGTTGCTGGGATACTAGGGAACTGGGGACAGTGTAATTTTGCAGCAGCAAAAGCTGGACTTATAGGTCTGACAAAAACGTGGGCTGTTGAATTCGCAAAATATGGAATAAGAGCAAACCTTATAGCACCTACCGCAAGAACAAGAATAACAAAAAATCTGCCAATATCAAGACAGTATGAAGAAAATGAGGATAGATTTAGTCCTAAACATGTTTCCCCTGTTGTAGCATTTTTACTCTCTGACCTNTCAAAAGAAATCAANGGTTCTNTTATCGCAGTATATGGGACAAAACTTTTTACATATCACATAGTAACAAATGAAGGAGTTTCAAAAAAGACAATGTGGACACCTTTTGAGATAAAAGAAAAAATAAGAGAAATATTTGAAATCATATAAAAAATATCTGCTTATATAAAAAATATTTGCAAAAAAACACAAAAATTTTTTCAAAAAATGATTACTATTTCTTCTACCATGATGCAGAAAAATATAAAAATGGGGAACGTAAAAAAATGGATGTGTAGTTTATTCGCAATATCCCTGACCTTTCTAATTTTCTCCTGCGGCGGAGATAAATCAGAAGATAAAAATAAAACTGACGGAACGAGCCAAATCCAAATTTCCCCCGAAGCTCAGCAAGCATTAGAGAAAATTTCAAAAATATCGCCAGATGATTCTCTTCAAGATATAATAGCTCAGTACAAAGAAGCAAAAAAAATAATAGGAGAAAGAATTCAAGATAAAGAAAAACCTCCAACCGCAGAAGAAAAATACATTTATTTTATCGCCGATTCGGCTTTACTTATACACCAACTTATAGATGCAACAAATAAGATAATCGGTGCAGTTATATCAGGTGAATTGAATCCAGAAAAAATAATAGATATAATCAACGCGATTTCACAAGCTCCTCCACAACCAAGGCTTTACACAGCACAAACAGTATCTCAAGAAAAAATAACAAATATACCATATAGCTGTGAGTCCAAAGATACAACTCAAATATTATGCTCTGCCATTAGCTCAATAATCCTTACAAGACTTGAAAAAAATCTAAAACTACTCCAAGAAATAGAAAGAGAGAATCCGAACTTGAAATTAGAAATAAAAAGTTTCATAATAAAAATACAACTTCTGGTTATAAAGTATACGATTGATTTTGGTGGAGAACACGATATAGGAATGGTATATTTCTTTAGCTCGTTCCTACATCTTATCGACTCTATTTTCAGATTAGCTTTTTCAGTGAATCTCGGAAACCCAACAAAATTAGCTAGTGCCGCTCTAAACATTCCTGATTATCTCAACAAGATAACACAAGCGGGATACCCCCCACTCCAAGACGACCCTATATTCCACTTTGGTAGAATAATTACTTACCTACTTATAAAAGACCCAACTNTACTATCTTTTGCTTCCGAAATAGAGGTAGAAAGAGGGAGATACCAGCTAATTCAATCATTAGATAAAACCCAAAAGTTCATTGAACATATAATCAACAAAAACCAGAATTCAGCAAAAACAATTTTTTTCTATGACAACGAGAAAGAAACAGTTAAAATGAGATATAAATTTAACGAGGAAAATAGAGAAGTAGAACTGATGAAAAAATCTGATTTTGAAAAATTCGGAGAAAAGATAAATCTTATACAAAACAATACAGAAAAAGGCGGAGAACCCGTATCTTTATCACGCGATATATTCTTTGTAGCATCAGTAATTTTAGTTGGTTTCATAAAATCTGGAGTGGCTGAGCCAATAGTGGATATAGCAATAAACTTCGCAGGTCAAGACACAGCAAAACTAATCAGACAATTTCTTAGCTCAGATCTTTTCCAACCCTCCCTTATATCTTCGGTACTCGCAGGAGTATTTGGAGATATATTTTATCTTGATTTCGGAAAAGNCTTCTCAAATCTTACGGAAGGAAAAACAGAATACAGGAAATGGCTACCTGCTTGGACAACTTTTTATCCTGTAGATAAAGAAAATGTTCTTGATAACTTCAAAAATAATTTCGTAGTGGAGTGGGATTGTGGAGATGATGAAAATAAAAATGCTAAACTTTATGATGATTCAATAACTCAATTCAAAAGGGAACTCTTCGGTATCAGTTGCACTCAACCCGTTCCTCAATCTGATCCCCATCACTTCCCATCATATCTTACATATTCAATAACACTGAGTACATCAGAAGAAAACATCTTACCAGCTGATGGAATTTTCTTCTCATTTCCCTATATACTTTTTCAAGACCCGTCTTTTGGCGAACTAGTTTTGATAAATAAAGCAGGTGTAGTGGCTCTCTCGGGAGATAACTCACAGAAAATAAGTAGCTACCTTACCAACTGTGGGGTTCAGGAAGGGAAGAAAGCGTATTTTGATTCACCAAAAGCAGGAAATTGTGCTTTGAACGCAGCTCTACAAAATATAATAGGAGGGATTTTAGAATTAGCCGCACGTTAGGTCAAATAAATAGCTAAATAAACTCTCTTGGATCTGCAATATAACCTTTAATTGCCGAAGCAGCTGCAACGAGCGGACTTGCAAGGTGAGTNCTACCTCCTCTTCCTTGCCTCCCTTCAAAATTTCTGTTTGAGGTACTTACACATCTTTCNCCAGGAGATAAAATATCTGGGTTCATTCCAAGACACATAGAGCAACCGGAATTTCTCCATTCAAATCCTGCATCTTTGAATATCTTATCAAGTCCCAATCTTTCCGCTTGATATTTTACTATTTGAGAACCCGGCACAACCATAGCCCTCACCCACGGAGCAACTTTTCTACCTTTTACTATTTCAGCTGCCATTATGAGGTCTTCAAGTCTGGAATTTGTACATGAACCGATGAAAACTCTATCTATTTTTATTTCCACGATCTTCATACCGGGTTTTAATCCCATATATTCTAATGCTCTTTTTGCGTGGGCTCTTTCAGAAGGATCGGAAAACTCATCAGGATCCGGCACATAAGAAGAAATTGGAACAACTTGCGATGGTTTTGTTCCCCATGTTACCTGAGGTTCAATTGAAGATATATCAAATGATATTTCTTTGTCAAATTTTGCGTTTTCATCAGATTTTAGAGTTTTCCAATATTCAACCGCCTCATAAAAGTTTTTTGGAGCGAACATTCTACCTTCAAGATACTCAAAAGTTTTTTCGTCCGGTTTTATTATGCCACTTCTTGCACCAGCTTCAATGGTCATATTGCATATTGTCATTCTTTCCTCAACACTCATTTCTTCTACAACTTTTCCTGAATACTCAATTGCGTATCCAGTTCCACCACCGGTTCCTATTTGACCTATTATATACAAAATTACGTCCTTTGATGTTATGGCCTTAGCTCTTTGCCCTTCTATTTTTATTCTCATAGTTTTCGGTTTGTGGAGCCAAAGACACTGAGTTGCAAGAACATGCTCAACTTCGGATGTCCCTATACCAAACGCCAGAGCTCCAAAAGCTCCGTGAGTTGATGTATGACTATCTCCACACACAATCGTCATTCCAGGTTGAGTTAAACCAAGTTGTGGAGCTATAACATGAACTATACCCTGAAACTCACTGAAAATATCAAAAAATTTTATACCAAACTCTGCAGTGTTTTTTCTCAGAGCTTCTATTTGTCTGGCAGATATAGGATCATCTATTTTATCTCGCGGGTCATCTGTTGGTACATTATGATCTACAACCGCAAAAGTAAGATCTGGTCTTCTAACTTTTCTTTTAGCTAATCTCAAACCTTCAAAAGCTTGGGGACTTGTCACCTCATGAACGAGATGTAAATCAATATAAATAAGATAAGGTTTCCCTTCATTATCTGGTTCAACCACTATATGCTCATTCCATATTTTTTCAACAAGGGTCAAGCCCATAGATCTCTAATTTAGTTTATGAAATCGAAGGTATGATTTTAATCAAAATATTTGATAGGTTTTTAACATCAAATCTTAAATCTGTTCTTACCAATAATCTCACGCATTTATAATAACATTCTTTTTATTTTCAACTTGACCTTATTTTGATTTCGCCCTTTGTTTNACANTCTTTTGCGAAGTTATTATCTTATCTATTATACCATATTCAAGTGCCTCCTGGGGCGACATAAAAAAATCTCGCTGCGTATCCTGTTCTATCTTATTTATTGGTTGTCCTGTATGATAAGATAAAATTTCATTTACAATCTTTCTTAGTCTTAAAATTTCCTTAGCGTGAATTTCTATATCNTGAGCAGTTCCTTCAACTCCTCCCCATGGTTGATGTAGCATAATTCTTGAATGAGGTAGAGCAAATCTTTTTCCGTTGGTTCCACCTGCAAGCAGAACAGTAGCCATAGAAGCACATTGTCCAACACATATCGTTACTATATCGGAAGAAACATATTGCATAGTATCATATATTGCAAGCCCCGCTGTTATACTTCCACCAGGAGAATTTATGTAAAGATAAATATCCTTTTCGTCACTTTCCGCATCAAGATAAAGTAATTGAGCTATTATAAGATTGGCAACTTGATCTGTAATTGGAGTTCCCAAAAAAATAATGCGTTCGCTCAGAAGACGTGACCATATATCGTATGCCCTTTCACCTTTTGCAGTTTGCTCTATTACAAATGGTACATACATCATAACTAAAATTTAAACTTAAACTTNTTATTTTGCTATATTTCTACCACTATTTGAACAATCTGAAAAAAATTATACCACTTCGTACAATAATGATTAAACTTTCTACTTCTTTCTGAATCTAAACCTACCATAAATAAAGCGTAAAGATCTGACTTTGGAAATTTTCCCGGCAGCTCAACAGCATAATCATTACCGAACTCTTTCACCAACGAGTATCTATCTTGTATGAAAGATATAAGTTTTTTCCAAAGCTATTTTGAGAAACTTTTGTTGAAGCAACCAAATATACCCTTGCATAACACATTGATACTATTCGGTCTATTTTCCCACAATCTATAATTTATTTGCGTACGCTCACTTTTATATCAAAGCTGAACCTATTTACTAATTCTCCATATTGCAGTTTGCTTCCTCTACCCTACCATCAACACATTAAGAGATAAAAAATCTTCTGGGAAAAATAAAAGATTTTAACCGCCTAAAAAATAAAGAGAAAATAATAGAGGTAAAAAAATAATAATAGAGGTAAAAAATGTGATAATTTTGTCAAAGTATTCAAAAACCATAAGTGAAGTAAATCCAAAACCTACCCATTGAGGTTTTAAAATAATATTTACAGCGATTTTTACAGTGATTCCAAAATTTGCAGATATGAATATATAATGAAATAATTTGTAAAATTTTGGCTTAAAGCGAAATTTTAGCGAATTTTGAATTTATAGGAAAAGTTATAATTTCAGATGGTTTTGACAAGTCATAAAATCGTAATAACAATAGATGGTCCAGCAGGTTCGGGTAAAAGTACGGTTGGAAAAATTCTCGCAGAAAAACTCAATCTTGAGCATCTAAGCTCCGGAAAACTATATAGAACAATCGCATATCTTAAAGAAAGATTTGGATTAGAAGAGGCTATAAAGCTTTTAGATAAAATAGAAATAAAAAATGGGGAAATATTTTTTGAAGCAGAAAATATTGATGATAAGATATCGTCAGAGGAAATAGGTAAAATCGCATCCGACATCTCAAAAATTCGGTCCGTAAGAGATAAAGTAAATGAGATCCAGAAAAAATTGGCAAAAGAAAGCAAAAAAGGAATAGTGGTAGATGGAAGAGATGAAGGCACTCAGGTATTTCCAGAAGCTCCCGTAAAAATCTTTCTTACCGCATCCCCGGAAGAAAGAGCAAAAAGAAAATTCGAAGACCTGAAAAAGAAAGGAAAAATAAAAGGAACGAAGTTAGAATTGGAAAATCTCATAGAAGAGATAAGGAAAAGAGATGAGCAAGACAAAACTAGAGAAATTTCTCCCCTTGAGGTTCCAGACGATGCTTTTTATATAGACTCAACATCAAAAAGTATAGATGAGGTTATAGAACTTATAATGAACTTTATAAAAACACAAAAGCCCGAAATTTGGCACTTCTTGAACGAGGATTTAAAATAATCTCCTCTTCGGATGGAACAACTGGTTTTCTTGTAATAATTTTACCAAATCCTTTTTTTTCCCATTCTCTAAATTTAGTTTTTACCAGTCTATCTTCGAGAGAATGAAATGATATTATCCCCACCCTTGTTCCGCTTTTTGAAAATTCTGGTATTTTTTCAAGTAACTCACCCAAATTTTCTATCTCTCTATTGATATAAATACGCAGAGCCTGAAACGTTCTGGTAGCTGGGTGAATTTTTGGAAAAATTCCTTCTCTTTTATATACTCTTTCAATAATTTCCGCGAGCTCCTTTGTTGTAGATATTTCTTTTATTTTTCTTTGCTTAACGATTTCTTTTGCTATTTTCCTTGCGAGTTTATCTTCACCATATTTTTCAATAATTTCNGCAAGCTCTCTCTCAGTAAAATTCATTACTAAATCTTTTGCTTTCAACTTTATCTCAGATGAAATCCTCATATCTAAAGGAGAATCAAACCTAAACGAGAANCCCCTGGAAGGTTCATCAAGATGAAAAGAAGATATTCCAAGATCAGCAAAGAAAATATCTGGTTTTATCATTTCTTTTTTTTCATTCTTTATTTGCTCCATTATTTCATCTAACCTTGCAAAATTAGAAACACATGATATAACCTCAGGTCTTTGTTCATCGGTAATGCTTAGGACTTTCCTTTCAGCGAAAGATATTACTTTTTCGTCCCAATCAACAAGCAAGATTATCCCCCCTTTTCCTATTTTTTTTGCGAACTCGAACGCGTGTCCCCCTCCACCAGCTGTGAGATCTACGACAAATTCTCCGGGCTTCGGATCAAGGATTTTAATTACGTCTTTAAGAAGAACCGGTATGTGCATCTTCTTTTAACCTGCTTCATTTCAAATTGCTTTGCTTATATTTCCTGTAAGTATATAATGCTATCGCAAATAAAGGNCCATCAACTAAAACACCACATATATACGCGAATGCTCTTGTATCAAACCAAAAAAAGACAAAGAAAAGGAATGTAGATACACCCTTTGATAAAATTATAACTTCCCACGCATACACAAACTGCTCCCCCTTATATGTAAGGTAGGCAGAAAAGGCAATCATATACATCATAGAAACAGAAAGCGTAAACCAGAACATNTCAGAGGGTAAAGGNAAATGCTCCAAGGGAAGACCTAAAAAATCAGAGACGAAATTACAGGCAGATGGGATAAGTTTATGAAATGGTATATACAAAGTTCCCGCAACAAGATGAGAAATAGCATATATTTTTGCAACCTTCCTGAAAGACTGATAACNCATTTGATTGAATTTGTAAATAAAATGGAAAAAATACGAAAACACAAAAAAATAAAAAGGANGAAGAAAAAATAAGAAAAGACAATGAGATGAAACGAAATGAAAGAAAAGAATAAAAGCTATGCTAAAATTGAGTACCCACCATCGACAAAAATAGTCTGACCTTGAATCATATCTGATAATGGGCTTGCAAGAAGCAAAACAACATTGGCAACGTCATCAGGAGTTACAAGCCTGCCAAGAGGAGTTCTTCTTTTTGATTCTTGAATGAGTTGGTCTTTGTTCGGGAAGAACCTTAAAGCTCCTGTTTCAACGACACCAGCAGAAACGATATTTACATTTATCTTTTTTGGCGATAGTTCAACTGCTATGTGTCTCAGGGCAGACTCAAGGGCTCCCTTTGACGCTCCAACGAGAGTATAATATGGAATAGCCCTCACGCCTCCCAAACTTGATATTCCTATTACTTTACCCCCCTCAGGAATAAGGTCTAAAAGTGTTTTCACCAAATTTATCTGCCCAAATACATTTATCTCAAGCGTCCATCTAAAATGCTTTAAATCTGTTTGATGGAATTCTTTCAAAACTCCACTTGCGGCATTAAGAACTATTATGTCAGCTTTTCCAAATTTAGACTGAACAACTTCTCTTATTTTCTCGGCAACCTCTGGCTCCGCTATGTTGCCCTTTACTAATTCACATACTCCCCCTCTATCTTCTATTTCTTTTTTCGTTTTTTCCGCTTCATTAACATTTCGGAGAAAATTTATTACCAAATTGGCACCTTCTTCTGCAAATTTTAAGGAAATGCTTCTACCTATTCCTCTTGTTCCCCCGGTTATTACCACGACCTTATCTTTAAAACTTATTTCCATAGTGTGAAAACTTAATACATCATCTGACTTTTTTAAAACTTACAGAAAGTAAGAATTTTTATAAACATGCAAAACAATTTTTATGGACCTTTTTAATTAACATTAATTAACATTTTTATGAACCAAACCTTTTTAATGCCTCATCTCTTTTTATCTTACCAGTTGGTGTTCTTGGAATATCATCTACAAAATCTATCTCCCGAGGTCTTACATGAGGACCGATTAGTTCGGAAACCCTATTTTCTATTAGACTTGAAAGGTAATTTTTATCTTTACTTTTTTGATTTTCTTTCAGAACGACAACGGCTTTAATTATATATCCTTTCAATTCATCTTTTTTAGGAATTACGACACAGCTTTCTACAAAATCCAGGGTCAAAATTGCCCTTTCAATCTCTTCAGGCGAAATCCTATATCCTGATGTTTTTATTATGTAGTCTCTTCTGCCAACATAGAAAAAGTATCCATCTTTATCCCGATATAACACATCACCTGTTTTATACCAGCCATTAACAATTTTCTGGCCAAAACCTTCGTTGAAATATCCGAGCATAACCAATGGAGCGGAAAATCTTACCCATAGCTCCCCTTGCCCCTCTCCTTTTATTTCCCTTGAGTTTTCATCAAAAATTCCGACCCTCAATCCCGGAGGAACTTTCCCGCAAGATCCACTCACAACGGGGAAAAAATAAGGTGAGTTAGTAATAA
>AWOA01000050.1 GCA_000494225.1 Candidatus Calescibacterium nevadense OTU 1 | reverse complement strand
TCCACAAGAACATTTTTACCTTGCTCAATCGCAAGTTTTGTAAGCTCGTAATGAGTTTCCGGCGGAGTAGCTATAACAACAAGATCTAAATCCTCTTTCAAAACATCTCTAAAATCTCTTGTNCACTTTTTTACCTTGGGATAATNTTTAAGTTGCCTTTTGATTTTTTCTTCATCTAAATCACATATTATCTCACAAGAAACGTATTGATGATTGTAAAAGTTTCTCAAAAGATTTGGTCCCCAGTAACCTAAACCTACTATACCAACTTTAACCATAGAGAAATATTAACAGCTCATTGTTAAAATGAGTTTGTGTAAGTTTTATTTGCTATAAGCTTTTTGCTCATGCAAACCTTACCTTTCCTACCCACTGCCACAGCATCTACCCCACTCCACCATGCTACATTCTCTCCTCTTTCCCTTCCCTTCTCCTATTCCCTCATTAACTTTTCCTCCTCTGGTAAAGATATACTTTTTACTCCATCTAATCCTTAATCTCCTCTTATTCCTCCTATGTATCTTGCTACGTTTATATATGCATTTATTATACGACAAGACGACTTAAATAAACTTCTGCTTATCCTTCGTTCTGGTGAGCATTCTTTTTTCTCATCCCTTTCATTATCTTTGCTTTTTTTGTTTTTCAGAACAGTACATTCTGTACCGTCCACAGCGGAACTATGCCTTTTATCTTTTTTTATTTTTATTTTTACTTTTATCTTATGTTCTTTGCACGAATATTTGAGATACTCTACTACTTTGTCATGAGATGCTAAATGCCAAAGCTGGTTTGCTATATCTCTCATATCTGATGGTTTATTCTTGTTCCTAAATTCATCTCCTATTACAATTTCTTTTACATTATACTTTTTATACTTTAAACATTATACTTTAAATCTAATGATGAGATACACTTTACTACTTAATAAATAATTTTAATTTGATGAAATAACAAATTTTTAACAATAGAAATATTAACAATAGAAATTAAAAAACAAGATAAAAAAAGGAAAAAAAAGAAAGAAACTAACTCTAACGTCGATTGCCGCTATTGCCAGAAGGCGTAAACGGATTACTTACTCCCTGAATAAGTGAGGCTGAAATCATCCTAAAAATCTGCGACATGGAACTTATTTGAACAATAAGCTGATTAGCCCTTCCCCACCTTTCATATAAAAATGCTCTGTATTGCTCTATCTCCTCTGAAATTCTCTCTAAATCTTTATCTATACCTGTAAGCTCCCCTTGAAAACGAGATTCCGCAGAACTTATTGCCCCGTTGGATGCGGAAAGAGATGCTAAATTTGCTCTCAATCTTTCCGCAAAACCTCCCGCGAAGTTCTGATCATTCTCATCTTTTTTCANAATACCAAGAAACTGCAAGAGCTTACCCCCTGTGCTATCTGACCAATCAGCTGGGTCAGTACTTACACCACTTATCTGAATATAATATTTAACTTTTCCATCAACAACNGCTTCCTTTACTGATGCTACCGATGATCCAGCAGCAGCATTTATTTTCGAGACAATATCATCAAGAGAATCCAAATCAATATCTATTGAAGAAGTCGTAACAGTAGTACCATCTTGGAGTTTGAAAGTTATTGTTCCGGAAATATTATTTTGTGTATCCGGAGATGATGCATCGCTATCGAGAACATTTCTTACTGGATCAGTTTTTGAAAAGAAAGTATCAGTATTCAGAATATAGAGGCTCACCTTATTTTTCGTAATAAATGTAGATGATGATGCTAATCCTAAATCAGAAAGNACGTCCCCNGAGACTTCTTTTAAATCTGGCAAACCNGTCATAAGATTTTCTACGACAAGTTTATATTGCCCAGAAACAGATCTTATATAAGCTCTTGCTGTATCAGATACGGAATTTATTTTCTGAGCTATCTGACGGAGAGTATCAGATGGATTTATAACTACACTCTTTCCATTTACCAAAATTTCTCCTGAAAATCCCAATGATGTATCAGCATCAGCAAAACCACTNCTTACTATTTTCTTTTCTATTGAAGATGTAAGAGCTCTTACCACACCTTCAAAATCTGNCTCAAGGGCACTTCTTAATTTTGACGCGTCCACAGATAATTTTCCTTCCCTATCAATCGAAAGTCCCAGTGAAGCTATGGAATATGTTTTAAAAGATCCATCCATTTGAGGAATTTCAATTATTCCAGAAAGAGCCCGTTTCATTGCAGAATCAACAGAAAGCAAAACAAATTCACCAGAAAGCGGTCCAGCAGATTTTTTCTCCTCATCGTATCTTAACTGAGCCTTAATAAAATCAACAACTTTATTCCAAGATTCAGCAAGATCCCGAAAATAATTTATTATCTTATCTGTATCTCTGGTTATAGAAACTCTTATAATGTCAGTAGAAGCTCGCAGAGCAGTAAAAGTAACACCGGTTATTCCAGTTTCCTCAGGAGTAAATGTGTTATCTTGTGAAGTAAATATATTTCCGTCTATTGAAATTTGAGCATTTTGTCCAGCTGTTACGACATCGCTGTAATTTTGAGCTAAAACTCCCAAGGTTTCAAGAACATGATTAGAATCAGAAATACTGGTAACACTGTCTATCTTCAACCTGAACGTGCCCCCCTCTTCCACAATAGATGCGGTGGCCCCAGAACCGGAAGCGTTTATAGCGTTTTTTATATCTTCAAGCGTCATAGTATTAAGGTCTATTGAAACCGGTGTTCCGTTTATCGTTACAGTTCCTGATGGAGCTTCACCAGATGCAGTATTAAGTCCTAAAAGAGAACCGACTATCTCATCTTTTTTCGTGAAAGCGTCTGACTGATACGTTCCCGAAGGTAAGGTATCATATTTTCTTGAAAGAGTTCCATTTGTAAGTCCAAGGTTTTGTAAAGCATCGCCTGAAACATCTGCAAGCGTCATAAACTCTCTGCTTTCACCAGTTTTTGTCCCAGCAATAATAAGTCTTACCCCACCCGCTTCACTTACAAGATAAGCTGTAACACCTGCATTGAGTTCATTTATTTTATCCCTAAGCTGTGAGATTGTCCAGTTCGGATCAAGCCTTAAAACTTTTGCATTTGCTTTATCAGTCCCCTTTATAACTATCTTTTCTCCTGATGTTACACCTAAACTTGAGAGTGTAACGGAAGACGATGAAAATACGGCGCTACTAACTTTCCAAGCTTGTGCAAGTTGATTTANTTGAACNTCAAAATTAGAGGCAACAGCANCGGGACCAGCACTGACTGAAATTATATTTGAAGGATTTTCCGATCCAGTAATGTTTGTAAGAACAGGTTTGAACACTTTGTAAGATATTTGAGATGATAAGACTTGCGCAGAGGCAAGGAGTTCAACAAGATTATTTTTCAGGGTTNAAAGAGCTTCTTGTTTTTGCTGTATCAAACTCTTCCTTGTATTCAAAGGATCTGTGAGGATTTTTTGTCTTAATTTTACGAGGCTTTCAACAATTGCCGATACATCAAATTGAGAAAGAATGTTCGGCATGAAAATATTTCCTATCTCCGCCATACAAATTTAACCCCCTCCTTGAAATTATTATTAATTTTAATCGTAATTTCAGAAAAAAGGTTTAGTTAGAGAGATAATCTTCTTTTTCCATCTTCCTTTTTTGAAGATTTTTTTTCTCCTTTGACACACAACCAATTAGAAAGAGCAAAATCCAACTACCCATAAAGTTTTTATCTGAAACATCAATTTCTCTGTGTACTTTATCACATCTTTGTACTTTATCGCAAAAGAAAATAATCTTTTTTATTTTTTTCGTGGGAAAACCCTTCTCCGGAGGAAAACCGAGCTGATTGAGTAATTTATTGAGTAATTTCANAGATTTAAGCTTAGGTATTAACCCTTCTCCACAAACACTGTATCAAGGAAAAAATTCTTTTTCTATATGAGATAAAATCTTATTTATCTGATGATAAGTCTTATATTTATCTGAGANGTTCAGGAAAAAGAAAATCCACCAGTCTCCCACCTCAACTATTTTTACATCAAATTCTTTTAAAATATATTAAAATATAAATGAATAGACATCTTCACATTTCTGCTCTTCTGATACACTTTGAGATTTCCCCTATTTATTTTATTTATTTGTGAATCTTTTCACGACAAGAATAAAACCCAAAGTTGTAAACAAAC
>AWOA01000049.1 GCA_000494225.1 Candidatus Calescibacterium nevadense OTU 1 | reverse complement strand
TTGTATGCTTTAATGATATGGACAGCAATTGCGATAGCTCTACCTATAACTTTCCTAAGTGAATGGATAATTAAATTTTTATATGGTGTAGAATATTTGCAGGCCTCAAAAGTATTATCCATAAGTATATGGGCAGGAGTTTTTGTATTTCTCAGCGTAGCAAGTGGTAGATATTTGCTGACAGAAAATTATACTAAAATTGCTTTTTTAAGAGCTTTAATAGGTGCTTGTGTTAATATACTCCTCAATTTACTTTTAATCCCAATATTTAAAATAGAAGGAGCAGCCTTTGCTACTTTAATTTCTTACTTTATAGCAGTATTTTTTATAGTATTTATTCCTGATGTAAATAGACAAGCTTTATTGATGGTTAAATCTATTATATCTATGAAGGGACGGTGAGTAAATATGAAGAAAATAGCAGTTTTTGACACGACTATAAGTGATTTAATATATATTTTATAGAGGAGGTTCAAATTGAAAATAGCATTGATAACAACAGTCAATCATAATGTAGGTGATGACTTTGTCAGAGAGGGAATAAAGTATCTTCTAAAACACTATTTTAGGAATAAAAGCTTAGAATTTCAAAATATACATAAGCATTCGCCTATTACAGTAAGATACGGATTTGAATGGTTCAGAAATTTGAGATTATCCAATATGGTAGATAAACTTATCCCAAAAAGTTGGACAAAAGACAGGATTCTTGAAGCAGACATAGTAGTACAATGTGGAGCACCTGTATACTGGTGTCATGAAGTTTTTAATGTACACTGTTACCAAAACGAATGGTACAAACCACTTATAAAAGAAAGGTTTTTAAAAAATAAAAACGCAAAGCTTTTAAACTTAGCAGCAGGAACTTGTCAAACTTATCATTCTGATGGTAGTGAATTCTGTGATAAATGTAAAGCGTATATAAAAGAGTTTTATAGCTTGTCAAGTATTACAACGGTTAGAGATACTTTGGCCAAGACCGTACTTAATAATTTAGGATTATATCCGACACTAATTCCTTGTAGCTCTATATTCGCAATTGATGAATATGGTTTAAAAAATGAAGGAGAAGATTATGTTGTTGTTAATTACATGAAAGGTGGAGGACACTATATATTTGATAAAAAAATAGATATAGAAAAATGGGAGAGAGAATTTAGAAAGTTTTATTTTGAACTTAAAAAGAAAGAAAGGGTTATAGTATCGTGTCATAATCAGAAAGAGGTAAATCAGGTACTAGAATTTGATCCAGAAGCTGAAATATTTTATGCAAAAAATGACTATTTAGAATACATGAAATTTTATAGCAGAGCAAAGTTTGGGATATTTAATCGCGTTCATGGCGCATTTTTGTTAGCTAGTTATGGCAAACCTTCAATAGTAATAGGAAATGATAGTCGTGCAAAAATGGCAGAATTAATAGGATTGAAACATTACTTTGTAAATAATGTAAATTATGAAATTTTAAATGAAGGGTATGAGTTTTTAAAGAAAGGTGCCGATAATTTTCATGAAAGATTTAAAGTAATAAAAGAGAAAGCATTAAGCGATTACATGGAGATATTGTCTATTTTATGAATTCAAGACTAAAAGATTTAGTAAAGTTATTAATACATCAAACAATAGATATGTTCATTAAACCATCCAAAGATATAGAACCAAAATCCCTTTTGTTGATTCGTCTTGATGCTATAGGGGATTATGTACTTTTTAGAAACTTTATAGAAGTTCTAAAAAAAAGTGAAAAGTATAAAGAATATAAAATTACACTTCTTGGAAACATTGTCTGGAAAGATTTAAGCGAAGAACTGGATCGTGAGTTTGTAGATGAGTTTATTTGGTTAGATAAAAATAGATTTAAAAAAGATCCTGTTTATGGATATAAAAAACTTAAAGAGATAACGGAAAAAGGTTATGAAGTAGTTTTGAGTCCCGTGTATAGTAGGGAGTTCTTTTATACAGATACAATTGTTAAGCTTGTGCATGCAAATGAAAAAATAGGAAGTGTGGGGGACCTATCAAGCATAACAAAGTGGCTGAAAAAAAAGAGTGATAAATATTATAGTAAATTGATAGATGCAAGAAGTGAGATTATGTTTGAATTTTACAGAAACAAGGAATTTTTTGAAAAACTTTTAAATCAAAAGATTGATCTTCATAAGCCACATATAGATATAAAAAAAATAAAACAAAAAAATTTCTCTTTTAAATTACCACAAAGATATGCAATACTTTTCATCGGTGCGAGTGCTAACTTTAAAAAATGGAATATAGAAAGTTTTGCAAAAGTTGGAATGTGGCTCAAAAGGAAATATGACTATGAAATAGTACTTTGCGGGGCAAATAGTGATAGAGATGATGCTTTGAAGTTTAGAAAATATTTTGTTGGAGAGTATTTAGATTTGGTAGGCAAAACATCATTAGTGGAATTGCTCTATGTAATCTATAATGCAGATCTAATGATATCAAATGATACTTCGGTTCCTCATTTGGCAGTTGCATTAGGTAAGAAAAATATATTTGTTATCTATAATGGAAATCACTATGGGCGATTTGTGCCGTATCCAAAGGATATAATCGAAAACTATTATGTGATTTATCACCCAGAGATAGAGAAAGATTTGGATAATTATAAGAAGCTTAGCAATAGTTATGGGTACAGAAGTAATTTGGATATCAATGAGATAAGTGTTGAAAGTGTAATAGAGAAGGTAGAGAAGGTACTAAAATGAGCCTATATAGCATTAAATTTGACAGCTAAGGATGAACTACTTAAAAAAGCTAGAGAAAAATTGGTAGGCGAGTTTGATAGTATTGTTGTAGCTAAAAAGTATGTGGAGGTCTATAAAGAGTTACTCAATGGTCATCTTAAATAACAAGAAAAAATTAATTTTATGGTATAATATAGGCGGGGTATAAAATGGGTAATACAATATTCAAAAAATACAGTACGGCAACACTGCTTTATAAAATTTTGAACGATGAATACTTAATGTTAAGTGAAGATGGCAAGATAAAAAATGGGTGTAAATACAATATCAACATCCCTGAGCTAAAAATCCAAAACTCAAAATTTATTGGAAAGCCCGAAGATAAATTCGAAACGCTTCTATTTTTACCACCTAACCCACAAAGAATTGCTGAGGGAGGACTTAGAACGAAGGGGCTTTTTAAGTTTAGTTATAAGTTGGTTGATAATCAATGGCACGTATGCGACCTTGAAGGAAATCCTTTAATACCAGCGCCAAAAGAAATACAAGAAAAGATAAATGAGTATGTTAACGGTTTAGAAGATAGCGACAAACGAGCTATAACTCAACTTCCTTTAATTACGGTTATAACTGTAGTCTATAACGGAGCCAAACACTTAGAAGAGACCATAAAAAGTGTTTTAAATCAAACTTACCCAAACGTGGAGTATATAATAATAGATGGCGGCTCTACTGACGGAACTTTGGATATAATAAAAAAATACGAAGACAAGATTGATTATTGGGTTAGCGAGCCAGATGAAGGAATATACGATGCAATGAATAAGGGGATATTAACGGCGTTAGGCAAAGGGTTATTGTTTCTGAATAGCGGTGATAAATTTTTATCAAAGAATTGTTTCAATGATTTAAAAATACCAGCTTTTTTGTACTGTACATATTATATCCGGGTTGGCAATAAGTTGCTAAAAAGGGTAATAAGCAAGCCTAGAAATTACAAATTAGGATTGCCTGTCCCTCACCAATCTATCCTATTTGAAAATAGGCGTATACTTTATAATACTTCTTATAAACTAGCAGCTGATTATGACTACTTTTTAAAACATGGATACAATAACAAATTGCCTTTTATAAAAGGGTCTCTGGTCTTCTATGATAATTTTGGAATTAGTAGTAAGGAAATTATGATTAGAGATAAAGAGCTGTTGAAGATAATAAAAGAAAACTTTTCATTTCAACATTTTATTTCGGCATATATTTTTTTTGCATTCAAGAGAGCTATTAAAAAAATGATTAGGTTGCTATTCTATGATAAGTGAATATGCATTCATATGGATTCTATCACATTTAATTTTTGTAATATATATTTTAAAGCTTGGACCATACATTAGATTATTGATTAATTCAATTGCAATAGTTCTTTTACTTTATATTTATTTTACAAAACCATTAACATATGACTTGATAGTTTACAATGAAACATTGGAATCAGGCGCTATTTACGGGCAAGATGTCGGATTTATATTACTACAGTATATTGTTCTTCACATACCATTAGAAAACAAAGTAAATATAATTTCAGGAATATTAGGAATTCTTATTATTTTTGCAGCAATACTCATGAGCAAACAAAGGAACATAGTGGGAAATTTGCAAGTAATTGCTGTTATTTTAGGGAGCATTTACTTTCTGCTTTCAACACAAAATGTATTAAGGCAAGGTTATTCTTCTCTGTTTCTAATAATTAGTATAATACTTCTTTTTAAAAATAAATTAGCCTCTCTGCTATTTTTTTTGATTTCTTACTCATTTCATGCTTCAGCTTCTATATTCTACATCTCTACTATTTTTACATACTTCGTAGAGAGCAGAATTTTCAACTTAAAACTTTATTTTATGACAATGAAATTTACAAAATACTTTCGTAACAAAGAACTTAGATTTAGTTATGGTTTAATGTTTACAATTCTTTTATTGATACTCGTGGTAGTATCTTTTTTCGGATATCATTTTATAAAATACACTAAATATTCCCATTATTTAGATTTTACCCTTATTGAAGGGCGTCTTTTACCAGCGCAAAAAATTATATTTATTGCTATAAGTTTTATATTTACAGAAATTTTACTTAGAAAATCCAGTAAGTATTCTAAACAAAGCGAAGTATTCGCTCAATTGCGACTATTAAGACTAAATTTATTTGTACTTCTCTTGGTCCTGTTACCCTATAGTGGTTTAGCAGAAGCATGGTCAAGGATATTGTTTTTTTATTTTTGTGTTGAAGCTTTTTTATTGATTACTCTTAAACTCCAAAACATTTATGATAGACTGTTTTTTACTTTTACAATTACATCTTACAGTGTATATTTAAATGCACTATCTATTTTATCTTATCATTAGCGATTATATTAAGTAGAGGTGAAAAATGAGTAAAATCCTTTTCCTTTCTTCCCGCTTGCCTTATCCACCAATAGGAGGAGATCGTCTTAAAAATTATTGGCTTCTCAAAATCCTCTCTAAGCACTTCAAAGTTCATCTTGTTTCTATAACAGATAAGGAAGTTCCAAAAGAATTTCACGAGTGGGCAAATGGCCTTGGTATAAGCTATAAGATTTTTCAAAAAAGACAAGAACTATTTTATACTAACACTTTGAAAGGTCTGATTACTAATAGACTGCCTTTGCAAGTTAATTATTACTACTTTAATGATATTCAAAACTACGTTGATAAAATATACAAGGATTTTGATTTATTGTTTGCAACCTTAATTAGAACTGCAAAGTATGTAGTAAATAAAGAAAAACCGAAAATTTTAGATATGGCTGATTCAATTGGGTTAAATTATTTGAAATCAGGTAAAAAAACTTTTTCAATTTTTTGGAAAATTCTATACTCAATAGAAGGCAATAGGCTTATTAATTTTGAAAAATATTGTATAAACCAATTTAATAAGACTTTGTTTTTTAATAAAGAAGAACTTGCTTATTTTAATTTGCCAGAAAAAACGGAGTGGATTCCACATGGGGTAAACGAGAATCTTCTAATTTACGAAAATCAAGATTTCAAATATAAAAACTATGTTGCTTTTTTTGGAAAAATGGATTATCAACCTAATATAGATGCTGTTTTATGGTTCACAAAGAATGTGATTCCTTATCTTAACAAGAACTTGAAATTTGTGGTAGTTGGAGCTTATCCAACAAAAATTATCCAAGATCTACCCAAAAAATTTCGGAATGTTGAAGTTACAGGTTTTGTAGATGATCCGTATTTAATTTTAAAATCGTCTCTTTGTGTAGTTGCTCCTATGCAAACTGGGGGAGGTATTCAAAATAAGATACTTGAATGTATGGCTTTGGGAACTATAAATATTGTCTCTTCTTTAGCGGCAAAGCCTATAGGAGCTGAACATGGAAAACATTTTTTAGTTTGTGATGATCCTAAAGAAATGGCAGATATAATTAACAAAATTTACAAAAAACCGAAAGATTTTGAGCATTTAAAGCAAAATGCAAGAGATTTTATTAAAAATAACTATACTTGGACTATTTATGAAAAAAGGCTCCTTGAGATAATTGATGCTGTGTTAAAATAAAGCAGGAGGTCCTTAGATGCTAATACGTTCAGTAGCACCTCTTAGGCTTGGACTTGCTGGTGGTGGGACTGATGTAAGCCCATACTGTGATATTTATGGAGGAGCCGTTTTGAATGCTACGATTTCTTTGTATGCATACGCTACAATTGAGCCAAGAAATGACGGAAAAATTGAAATTATCTCAGTTGACAGAAATGAATTCATGACAATGGATTCTGAACCAGAACTTGAAATTGATGGAAAGCTTGATCTGATAAAGGGAGTTTATAACCGAATCGTAAAAGATTTTAACAGGGGTGAGCCTTTATCTTTTACGATTTATACTTATGCTGATGCTCCCCCTGGATCAGGACTCGGGACATCTTCTACGTTGGTTGTAGCTGTTATTGGTGCTTTTGCTGAATGGTTAAAACTCCCGCTTGGTGAATATGATATAGCACATCTTGCCTTTGAAATAGAAAGAATAGAGCTTAAACAAGCTGGAGGAAAGCAAGACCAATATGCTGCAACTTTTGGTGGGTTCAATTTTATGGAGTTTTACGATAATCATAAGGTAATTGTAAATCCATTAAGAATTAAGCAAGAGATAATTGATGAGCTCCAACATAACCTTTTACTTTACTACACTGGAACAAGCAGGCTATCATCTAAAATTATAGAAGCGCAGGTGGAAAGTGTTAAAGCAGGTAAGGAAGACCCCGTAAAGGCTATGCACAAACTCAAGGAGCAGGCTATTTTAATGAAGGAGGCAATCCTTAAAGGAAATCTTGACGAAGTAGGTGAAATATTACATTTCGGTTGGGAACATAAAAAACAGATGGCAGAGGGAATTACTAATCCTGTGATAGAGGAGATTTATGAGACTGCGTTAAAAGCAGGAGCAACTGGTGGAAAGATCTCCGGAGCAGGTGGAGGAGGATTCATGATGTTTTATTGTCCAAAAAATACAAAGTATAAGGTAATTGAAGCTTTGAAAAAATTTGGGGGTGAATTCAGAAGATATCAATTTACAAAATATGGTCTTAAAACATGGAGGGTAACTTGATCAAAAAATTTAAAAAAATTGATAGATTTAGCAAGAAGAAAATATTGGGTATTGATAACAAGAGGTATATTGTGTTTAGGGAGAAATCGATTAATTACCAGTATGTTATTTTGATTATGTAAGGGTATGCATTAGAACTTATCGTTTAGAACTTGTAGCTTATGAAAGAAGAAGCAATAATGTTCTTGGTTCCACGGCAGAAGTTGGTGTATGTTTCATGGTTCATGGATTTAATAATTGTGGATATAAAGGAGTTAGAGAGGCTGTATTAGAGTTTTGCGAGGAAAGAAGGGTGAGCTATTTTCATATTCCTGATATTTATGGTAGTTTTATTATATAAAAAGTGATGGTTAAGGAAGCAATAGTTCTTGCAGGAGGATTAGGGACAAGATTGAGAAACATTATAAAAGATGTTCCGAAACCTATGGCGGAAATCTGTGGAAAACCTTTTTTAAGCTATATAATTGACTTTCTAATCAGATATGAGATCAAAAGGGTTATATTATCTGTGGGATATAAATGGGAAGTAATAAAGCAATTTTTTGGCGAGCGATACAGAAATTTAGATTTGGTATACGCAATAGAGTATGAACCTCTTGGAACCGGTGGTGGAATAAAAAATTCACTAAAATATGTCCAAGACACAGAAGTATTTATCTTAAATGGTGATACGCTTTTCAATATAGATTTAAGCACTTTTTATATTTTGCACAGAAATAAAAATTCAAAATTGAGCATAGCTCTGAAAAAAATGAACTTTACTGAAAGATATGGGGCAGTCAAAATAGATGAGAACAACAAAATTATTGATTTTTCCGAAAAATCCCAAAGATTCAATATCTTGATAAATGGAGGGGTTTACTTATTAAACAAAGAGTTTTTCTACTCGTTAGCTACCCAAGATAAATTTTCTTTTGAAAAAGATTTCTTAGAAAAACACTATAAGAATTACCATTTCTATGGATTTCCTTTTGATGAATATTTTATAGATATAGGAGTTCCGGAAGATTATGAGAGAGCAAAGAAAGAAATTGGGAAACTTGGATATTAATAAAAGTTGGACGTTGTTTTTAGATAGGGATGGAGTTATAAATAAGAAGATTGAGGGTGATTATGTTAGGAGTTGGTCTCAGTTTGAGTTCATTGAGGGAGCAATTGAAGGGTTAAAAATTCTCAGAAAAATATTCGGTAAAATAATCATAGTTACAAACCAGAGAGGAATAGGACTTGGACTGATGACAGAAAATGATCTTCGCAAAATCCACGAAAATATGGAAAAAATACTACAAGAAAACGGAGTGTTTATTGATAAGATTTACTATTGTCCTCATGATTATGAAAGAGAAAATTGTAATTGCAGGAAACCAAAAGTAGGTTTAGCTTTGAAAGCTAAAATGGAATTCCCAGAAATAGATTTCAAAAAATCTATCGTTTTGGGAGATTCAATATCAGATATTCAGTTCGGAAAATCTTTGGGTATGATAACAGTTTTTATCAACCAAAATTGTGATTTTTCTTCAGACCTTGCAGATTTATGTTCTAAAAACATCATCGAATTTGCTTTGGCAGTAAGTAAAAGAAAGTAAGGGGTTCTTGTTGCAATAAATTAGGATGCTTCAATATTGCGTCTTCTGAGAATTTGATAGATTTTGTAAACTTATTTTTTGTATATGAAAATTCAATTTACAAAACATGCTTATCTGAAATTGAAAGAAAGATAAATAGAAAGGGAGAAAGTCAAGCGGGTTATTTTAAAAATTTCTCCTAACTTTTCCTTTGGTTTTGCTATGGTAGAAAGGACCTTATAAGCTTTTATTATAGCATAGTTTGAACATTTTGAGAAATCGCCTTTTTATTGATAATTTTTCACTACTTATAATAAAAATTGATAAACTCAAAAACAAAAAATGGGTATGCAGTAAAATAAATTCTAATTAGGGGGAAAGCTTCGTCGTATATTTTTATTCTCAAAAGTGTTTTATATTCTTATTTCTCTTATTTTTACTTGAAGAGGGTTGAAAATGAGGTTTTTTGCTTTTTCTATATCACCGGGAGGGAAAAAGAAGCCCCATAATGCAAATCTGTGCTCTCCTTTTGGCAGTTTTAGTATATCAAGATTAACTCCGACTCCTAACTCATTACCATTCTTCTCAAAATATAAACTTCTTGGAATTGGAATTTTCGTTATTTCTCTTATAAAATATGCTGCTGACCATCCATCTCCTTCTACATATCCCCACATGTGGTGATTTTCTTCTACTTTCTCATAATCTTTTATATCTATATCAAGGGTTTCAGATTTAAATCTTTTTGGTTCTTTGAATACGAGAAAGACATTTGCAAAAGCCTCTTTTGATAATGCATTTAGATTGAACGGTATAGGCACTGCATTTTCTACATATGTGAAGCCATTATATATGTAAGACACAACTTTTGATGTTGGTATTTTTATACCGAATCCTATTTCTGCGTATGGTTGAATAACCCTTATTATTCTCACATCTCCTCCTTTTACGAATTTGACCCTTGCTGATATATCTTTTTCGTTTTTCCTTATGTTTATGAGATTAAGAAGTCTTATGAATATTTCCGCTTTTATACCTCTGAAAACCTCCTTCTTTACCCCGTCCGCTTCCATTTCTATTTTTCTTATTGTCGGAGAAAAATTATCAAAAATCGCAGTTCTGTTCTCCTGATACACTATGAATTCATTTTCTAAATTTTTGAATTCAAGTTTTTCAGGGGTAATTTTTGGTAAATTAATAATTAATTGTTCCTTGTTTTCTTTGACTTCTTTATTTTCTTCTATTGTATTTCTACTTTTTTCTTCTTCGTTTTTTTTCTTTATTCCGATATAGCAAAATCTTTTTTCCTTCTCTTTTGGGTCTTTTAATTCAACTTCAAATATTTTTTCAAAGTCGTATTTTCTGATCTCATCCTCACTTATTCTTTCTCCACAGTATCTTGCGTAAAAACATAGTTCATCTTCTCCTTCAAATTTCCCATCTCCATCGTAATATTCTCCTTTTTCATTATTTTCATCTTTTCCCTTTTTTATCTCATCTATCTGAGATGGTATAATTCCGATGTTTGAAAATACAATAATTTGGTCTAAATCAACTTTTTGATTTAATCCGAGTTCTTTTGCTTTTATCACTATTGGGTCNAGAAATCTTTTCTCCCATAGCNTAGTACTATCTACTTTGTACATAANGAATATAAAAGAGAAGATTATCATATCAATTTATTTATAGTGATTATTTTTTGTTGTTTACTTTGTTTTTTTACTTATTTTAGTTTAAATTGTTTAAAGAGAATGAATAAGGTAAATGCGAGTACAGATATTATCATTCCTATAAGAAACCACTGCGTTATTCCGATGAATTTTTGAACTCCGAAAATCACAACTACATAAAAAAGAAACTTGAATGGATATACGATAAACATAATTGCTTTCGGGGAACCTTTATTTTTTGTCCTTATAATTAGCTCTCTTGTTATAATGGAGTTCAAGATTATTATTGATGAAAAGAATATAAAACCTAATATTAGTTCAATAATTCTCACACAAACGATTTTAGTTCTATTATAAAGCTTTTATTTATTTGTTGTTTATTGGGAACTAATTTTTAATTTCATGAGTTTTTTGTTTTCTTTTTTTTTATTTTTCATAAAATATAGAAAAATTGAAATTTATGGCTCCATTTTTTATATTGTAGTATAGTATGTTAAGTAAGACAGTTGGATATGCAATTCAGCTTCTAGTTTATCTTGCCCAGAAAAGTAAAGATAAAAAAGATAAGAGAGAAGAACTTTTTTTTGTCAAAGATATAGCAAAAGAAATTGGGGTCCCACAGAATTTTCTCTCAAAAATAGCAGTTACGCTCTCAAAAAAAGGCGTTATAGGTGCCCAGAAAGGTCCGAAAGGTGGCATATTTCTTAAATTATCCCCCAACAGAATAACCCTTTACGATATATGTGAAATGTTCGATGAAAGTATAATCAAAGATAATTGCATTATAGGAAGACCAACATGTCCGANCCAGGATTGCCCAGTTCANGATTTTTGGGCTAATGAAAAAGAAAANTTAATAAAATTCCTCAAATCAACAACACTTGCAAAACTTGTCGTCGAATCAAAGGGAGAAGAGAGAGGTTAATTAATTTAATCTGCTTTTTCCCATTTATCTTCAAATTTCTTTTGGACTTCTGGTAGTGTAGTGTATTCAAGCTCTTCGGGCGGCAGAATAGCGGGCATAAACGGACCATGCCTTCTTATGTAAACCGCTATTTCCATAGCTTGTCTCCTTACAGCATCCCAAGAAGAATCTTTGAAGTAATCTACAAGGATGTGTTCTCCCGGTTTTGAATCTGTTTCAAGTCCTTGAATTTTTCCATCTCTTATTTGAAGACCTAACGCTACAATTCTCGGTGGACCGTCAAAGAATGTCGGATTTGAATCATCCTGTGAAGACGGATAAAATGGTCCCCAGTGAGAGCCTCGCATCCATCCTGAAACTAATGCAGGAAATGCGAAAGGTTGAAGTATTTCACCTGCGGCGGGTAATCCAGATTGAGCCCTTATGAGAGCCACTGGATCATCTTTACCCACATACTTCCCAGCGATGAATGAGAGTTTCTCTGTTGATACGACAGCTGCTATACCTATGGATTTATCTTTTGAGAATATTCTCTTTATTGCATATTTTGTTATGTCTCCTATGAATGCAAGTAAGTCGTGTAGTCCTTCTGGTGTAGTTATTCTTAATTTTTTGCTTTCCTTTACATTTACGACTTCAAATATAAACCCGTCGTGCATTCTTGTATCTATTACAAGTCCAGTTGTTGTGAATGGGTCAGCGAATATTCTTGCGAGAGGAAGNTTGAAAGCTGANGGTTCTGTTTTATCAGCGAGCAGAGCTATTATTGGTTCAGATTTTCTTTCTTCAAAAGTCATTTCAGCTGCGCCTGGACCAAGACCTCTTACATTTCCTGAGAAAGCTTCTGCGAGTAGGTCTTGCCCTGCGCCATATAGATGCATTTTTTTTGCTTCCTCTGCGGCTGACATAAATGCGTCCCAGGCGAGTTTATGCACCTGGGAGTTATTTTCTCCTTTGTCGTGTGTCATGATAAGAGAGATATCGTCTCCACATCTTGCAGTAGCGAAATCTTCTATTATACCTTTTTGAACTCCTTCTTTAAGGATACTTTTTGCTGCCTCAATCATTTTAGGATGCGGAGCTGTATGGCCTGCTACAGAGCCAACATCTGCCTTTATAAGAGACAAGGTTACTTTCGCCATTATCTTTTAACCTCCCTATTTTTTTATTTTTTTTATATATACATTTTATTTTTAAAAGCTTATTAATGGTTATGTTTAATTTGATAATTTTTTGATGTCATTTTTTCCATTTTTCGGTTTTTTGTTTTCTGCTTATCTGCTTGATTTTGTGCTGTTTTGTGAATAAAATTTTTTTTATTTGTATTTTTGTTTTGTTTTACTTTGTTGGATTTTTTGTTTTGTTTGTTGTTATGCTTTTTAAGTATGAAATAATTTTGCGAAGGATACTCCTTTCATTTTCTTATATGGCCTTATTTATAAAGTTGTTTTCTTTGCTTACTTTTTATTTGCTCACTTTTTCTTTTATCTATTTTTTCCCCCGAGTTTCTTTTGCATCTTTGAATTTGATATCAAGGGAGTTTAAGGATAAGGAAATAAATATTTCCAAGTTTGCATATGGGTTAAAGCTTCTTTCTGATAATTCTTTTCTTGAATTATCTCCTCCTCTTTTGGAGAGCGGTTTAGAAACTCGCTTCCGAGATTTTTCAAGATATTATTTGGGTAGAAGCTATGTATTTTTAGGTCTATATGATCAAGCACAGAAATACTTTCTATCAATTACTAGAACCTTCGTTTTTTATGATCAGGTTTTACATAACCTTGTTTTTATATCGTATCAGAAGGGAGATAGGTCGGTTTGTGAATTTCTGAAGCAGGACATAATAGATAGAGCTATTCCTGAGATTTTTGAAGTTATGATTCTATGTAATGAAAGTAAGATTGTTTTTTTAAGAGAGAGAGGAAGGTTAAAAGAAGCTGAGGAGTTAAAGGAGAAATCAAAAAAGGTTATTTCAAGTTATATAAAAAGTGTTTTAGAACCTGTTGATTTTATAGANTATTCTGGAAGGTTAAAAAGAATAGATGATTTATCTATTAGAATTTTTGGAGTTCCAGCAACGCAGGTTTTATCATCTTCTGAGCGGGAAGAGATAGCTAAATTATTGTTTGAAAAAGGTTTTTATGATGTTGCGTTGAAATGGACACAAGATGATCTAATGAGGGCAAGAATATATTTTGGTCTTCAAGACTATGATAGAGCATTAAGCTTTGCCGAAAAACTTACAGAAAAAATTACGGACTCAAAGGACCTCGAAAGGTTATATGTTATTTTGATTTTTTCTTATGCGAGGAGAAAAAATCCTGATTTGATTAATTTTGAGCGCTTTGCCTTGGATTATATAAAAAGATTTTCCCGAGAGCGACTTGCTGGTGATTTAGCTATAAAGATTGGAGTAGAAAAATATCTCGCTGGATTGACATCGGAAGCATATAGTTTATTTTATCAAGCATCTCGGAGTCCTCATAAAGATATAAGTGAAAGAGCGAAATATATTCTGAATAAGGTATTGGGTTTCAAAGTTTCATTTCAGCATGATGGATTTATTCTCCTTATAGAAAAGTATAAAGAAGGTTTTTCCCGACTAAAACCTTCAGATATATCTGATACGGTTAGTAATAATAGTAGTAATGATAGCAATAATAATAATAATAGATTCTCTTTTTCTTTTATTCTTACGCCTCCGTCTGAGCGCATTGAAGATTTGTATTTTTTGAAGCTGTACCTTGCAGATTCAAGGGCTAATCAGGTCGTGAAGATAATCTTAGATTCTTGGAATTTAGCTGGTGAAGAGAAGAGATGGCTTATATCTTTTGGCTTTTTTAAGTATTTTACTCCTCCCGCTGATTTCAGGTCCACATTTGCTGTTTACAAACCTCCGCCTATCGCTTTTTATGAAGATTTTTTGAGAGCATCCAGGGAATTTGGAGTTCCGATATCTCTTTTGCTTTCCATAGCATTAATAGAGTCGCATTTTGATGTTTCCGCTGTTTCTTCTGCTAATGCTATGGGTGTTATGCAGATAATACCATCCACTGCGAAAGAAGTTTTTTCTGATTGGGGATTACCTTTTGCGAAGGATTTTTTATTTGAACCATCTGCGAACATACTTGCAGGAGCATACTATCTTTCAAAACTAAAAAAGATGTTTGGTTCATGGCTTTTGGCAATAGCTGCTTATAATGCTGGTCCAAATCCTGTAAGAAAATGGATTCAAGATAACAAAAACTTGTATTGCTCAAATCCAGAAATTTTTTTAGAAAACATTCCTTTCAGACAAACGAGATTTTATGTTATGAGAGCTCTTTCCTATTATCTTGAATATTCAAAAATTTTAGGAGAAGATATAGATGTTGCTGGAATTTTCGGCTGTGGTCTGCAGGAGTTTGAAGGTAAATTTAGATAAGACAATTTTAAATTAAATAAACCAAAAAATTCAATAAAAACCAAAAGTTTTTTTCTAACCTAAAATTTCTTTTTGTAGGAAGGGGGAACAAGGTATGTCTTATGTATCGGAGAAAGGTCAGAAGGATGGAAAACCTTCATATTCAAAAGGTCTTGAAGGAGTTATAATAGGAGAATCTAAAAAATCATTCATAGATGGGGAAAGAGGTTATCTTGCTTATGTTGGGATTCCAATAGAGCAGCTCGCGCAGAACTCAACTTATGAAGAGACTTCTTTTCTTTTACTTCACGATAGACTTCCAACTGAAAAAGAACTTTATGAATTCAGAAATAACCTCTATATTTATAGAGAAATACCAGATGAAGTTTATTCTATTATCATAAATTCTGCAAGGTATGGTGTGTCACCTATGAGTTTGCTTCGGCTTGCTGTTGATTATCTTTCTATTTTTGATGAAGAAGCTGATATTCACTCGGAAGAACTAAATTATAGAAAGGCATTAAGGCTTATAGCAAAACTACACACTATAACCGCTGCCATAGGACGAGCAATAAAAGGATTAGAACCAATAAGACCTCGGGATAACCTTTCTATGGCTGCAAGCTGGTTATATATGTTGAAAGGAGAAATTCCTTCCAAAGAAGACGAGAGGATTTTTGATATAATACTTATCTTACATGCCGAACATGAAATTAATGCCTCTACTTTCTCAGGACGAGTTATTATATCTTCGCTTACAGATATGTATTCTGCTGTTGTAGCCGCGATCGGTAGTTTGAAAGGTCCGCTGCATGGCGGAGCAAACGAAGACGTTATGAAAATGCTCTGGGAAATAGGAACTCCTGATAGAGCGGAGGAATTCATTGCAAGAAAATTGAAGAGAAAAGAAAAAATACCGGGATTTGGACACAGAGTTTATAAAAACTATGATCCGCGTGCGGCTGTTTTGAAATCAATAGCTGAAAAATTGGCTGAAAAAAATAGTGATGTTAAAAACTGGCTTGAAATAGGAAAAAGAATAGAAAAATTCATGATAGAAAATCTGGGATCAAAAGGTATATATCCTAATGTTGATTTCTATTCTGGTATAGTTATGAGCTATCTTGGAATAGAAACACGCATGTTTACTCCTGTCTTCGCAACAGGTAGAATAGTAGGATGGGTTGCTCATATTCTCGAGCAACTCAAAGATAACAGGATTTTCAGACCAAGAGTAATTTACGTTGGTCCGGAAGAGCAAAACTATATACCAATAGAGCAAAGAGGTTAGATAAATACATAAATAAGATAGGTAAGATAAATAGGGTAAATGAAGAAAAATCTGAGTTATTGAAAGAAAAAACTAAATTAGTGTCTGAAACATCTTTTGCCTGTTATAAACATTTTTATGTTCAGTTTTTTTGCTTTCTCTATCACTTCTCCATCTCGTACCGAACCACCGGGTTGAGCGACGAAAAGCTCTTGCTCCTTGAAATTTTCTCTTAATAGTTCTACTGAATCAGGGAAAGGAAAAAATCCATCGGAAGCTACAAAAATCTTTTGTGGAACATTATTATTCTTTCTTGATATAAATTCTTTTGCTTTTTTTTATGGCAAACTCCGTAGCATCAACCCGAGATGTGAATCCGCCTGCAATTCCGATGGTTTGAAAGTTTGTTGAAATTACTATTGCGTTAGATTTTGTAAATCTTGCAACTTGATACGCAAATACAAGTTCTTTTATTTCCTCTTCTGAAAAATCAAAATTCCAAGTGGGTTTCATGTCTTCCTCTTTTATATCCTCATCATCTTCTGAATATTCTTCGTATGTGANAGCTCCCATTGAACTTTTTATTTCTATTATTTTTTTTGTGAAATTTTCTCCTGCTCTTATTATTCTCGCTCTTTTTTTGTATAGCTTTTGCAGAGCCATATCATCAAAAGACGGGGCTACTATGACCTCCACAAATTTATCTTTTAGNGAATCAGCTGCGTATTCTGGGAAAAAAGANGATATCGCTATGATTCCTCCATATGCAGATTTTGGATCGCTATCNCAGGCTTTTGAAATTGCTTCTTTGGGGTCGTCTGCAAGAGCAACTCCGCAGGGTGAGCCGTGTTTTACTATACAAGCACAAACTTTATCTCCGAAAATTCTTCCACAAGATAGAGCACACCTTGTAGCAGAATCTGCATCGTAGAGATTATTAAGGGATAAATCGTTTTTCAGAACCTCAAAATCAGGTGGATAACCATAATTTATTAAAACATATGCTTTTCTTTGGGGATTTGTTCCATATTTTAGCTCCATATATTTTTCAAACACATATGGTAAAACATCGTAGCCGAAATATTCTTTGTAGTTTTCAAGTTGATATTTTATAACATATAGAGCGGCTTTTTTTGTTAAGCTCACGTAAAATATCATCCGGAACACCTCCTGTGTTTTTGAGTATAAGCCTTAAAAGATTATAATCTTCTGGTGAAACTAAAACCAGTGTTCTGTCTTGTGCTTTTATTCCGGCTCTTATTAGTGAAACTCCTCCTATATCTGGTTCTTTGTCAGGTGGATATAGATTTACTACAAGAAGTTGAAATCTTTCAATCCCAAGTTTTTCTGCTTCTTCTTCTGTTGCCAATATTTTGGCGAATATGTCAGGATGTAAAGTTTTCACTTTACCACCGAGTATTTCGGGAAATCCTGTTAGTTCAGATGTCCATCTTACCTTTATACCTGCTTTTTTTAATTTATCTGCGGTTCCGCCGGTAGCAAAAATTTCTATTCCTAATTCATCCAGAGTTTTTGCTAATTCAATAATTCCTTCTTTTTCGTACGATGATATGAGAGCTTGTCTTATTTTTAGCATAAAGCTTTTATTTTATTTTCAAATTGATATTTTTCAGTTTTTGTAAGAAATTTAGGTTGGGTTAAACCCAAATTTTTTAGTGTTGGAAATACAAAAAACAGTTTCTTAAAGTTTCAAAGGTTTATCCATTTCGGATTATTCTCATTTCAAAAAAATTTTTAGTTGTCAGAAAAGGTAGAAAAATCCGGTAAAGTTATTAATTTTTCTACTATGAAGGTATTTAATCTGTGGAGAAAAAGATTATTAAATAGATATCTGGTTTTTAATTTTTTTGTTTTTGCTTTTTCCCTTTTTAGTTTTTCTTTCGTTGTAAGAAGTCCTTGTTATGATATAGAGAAAAGTTTCCTCAAATATGCGGACGCTCAGGATTCAGAATTGAGAGAGGAAGATTTTTCTCAAAGTGATAAGGGGGAAGAGTTTGAGGTTAAGGTTCAGGGTTTGGTTTTTGATAGGATTTCCAGAGCTCCTGTTGTAATACTCGTTACGAAAGATAAGGAGAGGTTTGTTCCTATATGGATAGGTTTTGCTGAGGCTATGTCAATCGATATTGTACTGAGGGGTGAAAAACCCCCTCGTCCTTTAACTCATGATTTGTTTAAGGCAACTATTGAAAAGCTCGGTGCAAAGGTTGAGAAGGTGAAAATAACTACGATAAAAAATAATACATATTTTGCTTTCATAAAATTTAGTCATGGAAATAAAGTATATTATGTGGATTCGCGGCCATCGGATGCTATTGCCCTTGCTATTAGAACAGGTGCTCCGCTATATATAAGTAAAGAGATTCTTTCTGCTTCCGTAAAGGTTCCTCAAGCTGACGAGCTCCTCTGGTCAAAATTAGGTATATCTGTTCAGCTTATAACATCAGACCTTGAAGAGTTTTTCAAGGCAAAAGGTATAGTAGTTTCAGATGTAAGGAAGAATTCTAAGGCGGAAGAGAAAATAAAAAGAGGAGATATAATAATTTCAGTGAATGGTAAAAATACTCAAAACGAAAAAGGAATAGAAATATTAGAGGATGAAGTGCAGAAAGGTGATTACTTGGAGATTGAAATATTAAGGGATGGTAAAAAACAAACCTTGAAGATATCTCTGAAATAAGGAGATAAAAAAGATTCTATGTTTTTCAATAATAATTTACAATAATAATTTAACTTAATAAATTTACTTAATTAATAACTTACTTGAATAATTTACTTGTTTATTATCTTTTTTTTATTATCTTTTCTTTTAACTTTTCGATTTATTAACTTTTCAATTTAGGCGTTTATGTATTATTACAAAATTTTAACTTTTGCCTCTTCATTATTAATACTTGTTTCTGGTGTTCTTATTGTATTTGGCGTGATAGAGATAAAGACAAGAAAGAGGATTCATATTCATAGAAATCTTATGATTTCTGCAACTTTTCTTGCTGCCCTTTTCCTTATACTCTATGTCATAAAGTATATTGTTTTTGGGCAGAAACATTATCACGGAAGTATGAGAGAAATTTATCTTATAATATTGTTCTTTCATTCTTCTCTTGCAGTTTTAAATATTCCTTTTGCCCTTTTTACTCTTTTTTTTGCTTTAATAAGAAGATTTGATTTGCATAAAAAGGTCGCGAAGATAACAGCACCTATATGGATAGTAGTGGCTTTAACAGGATGGATTATATTTATTTTTCTTGCTTTTGGAGAGTAATTGTACACAGTCAAGATATTTCCTCACTCATTTTTCTTTTTTTTATAATTATTTGTTCATATTATTAATTTTCTTTGATTTATATGAATTTTGTACTTTTTTCTACCCTTGTTTTTTATTCTGTTGTTGTGATTCTTAAAATTCTTTGGGGTATAACTGGGAAAAATCTTGCTCTATTCTCTGACGGGCTTGATTCTCTCAAGAATGTTTTCACTTTATCTTTATCTATTTTTTTCTTGCAAATTTCTAGTCAGGGTAGGGATTTAACCCATCACTGGGGACATAAAAAATACGATTCGTTTGGAGCGCTCGTGATAGGTATATTTCAAATATTCATAAGTGGTGTGAGCGGGACATACATAATTTTTAGATTTAATCAAGTTCCTAGTAGTTCCTCTATTGTCACATCGTTCGTTTCATTTTTACTTATGATTTTTGTAGTTTTGAGCTTATTTTTTGTTTCCCATAGGTTAAAATCAGAGTCCATACGAGCTGAGCTATTGCACGAAGCTACTGACCTTATTCAGACATTCTTTGTTTTTATATCAACATTTATTTCCGTAAATTATATAGGTTTTATAAATTCAGCTTTTGCACTTATTATTGCAGCTGTTTTGCTTTTTAATGGAATATTAACGGTTTGGAGAGCAGAAAAATTTTTACTTGATTGGGCTCCGCCTCGTAATGTCATGCAAAAAATAGAAAATATCTTATCTGAAAGTGATGTTTCTGTCAGGGATATTAAAGCCTCTCTATCTTCAAGTAACACATTGCGTTTAGAGATAACTTTACAAGTTGACGCTCAAACACCTATTTTTGAAGCTCATCAAATTGCTCATTCAGTGGAAGATAAAATAATTTCAGAGCTAAGTAAAATGGGAGTAAAAGTAGAAAATTGTTCAGTTCATGTTGAACCTCTTGGAGCTCATACAACGAAAGATGACAAGTAAAAAGTTGTATACAATTGAAGTGAAAAATATTGAAAAAACTTATTTTTGATTTATTTATAGTCAATTTATTGTGTATTTGGACGAAGGGAAGGGGGATTCAATTTGATATATTTGATATATCATCAGATTAAATAAAAAAGATTTGCTTATAAAGGAAGTTGGTTGATGGATTAACTATAATCTATATTATTTTTTGTTTGCGTAGGAAAATTCGCGCTTTATGGAATGTTTGAAAATATTTGGAGGAATTTCCGTTTTGTTTTTTCTACCCTTGATCTCTGCTTTCCTATTTCTCAGGTTCTCATTTATGAGGAAAACTTTCTTTTTTCCAATAGGTTCTGGTGTTATTCTTTCGGTTGTTTTCTTGCGTGTCTTACCTGAATCAATTCACGAGACCGATATTGACATCATGCCTTTTTTTGCTCTTTTTGGTGTTATACTCTCTGTATTGCTTGATAAAATAAACTTCTTAAAGAAGGAGCATATATCAAGGGAGAGTTTAGCTTGTTGGGAATGTGATGAACCCTTTTCATATAAGGTATCAATAGGATTAGGCATCCACTATATGATAGATGGTTTCTTTTTGGGAGGATTTTTGCTTTCATCGAAAAATTACCTCATTATTTTAATACTTGTTGCTGTGCATAAGTTCCTTGACGGATTTATCCTTTCATTGATCTACTCTGGACATGAATTGAAAAGATCTATGAAATTTATATTTATTGTATCTTTATCAAACTTGATAGGATTTATATTAGCCATTTTGGGGTTAAGTTTTAGGGAAGTTTCTTTTATTTTTGCGCCAATATCAGCNGGAATCTTAATTTATGTCGCTATTCATGATTTTATTCCTGTTCTGAATTCTACCTCAGATTTTATCCTGTTTATTTTGGGAGTTTTACTATCCGGAGTACTTATAAGATTTTTTTCTTTTGCTCATTGAATTGAAAAGAAAGAGTATCAATAGAGATAGTGGAATTCGTATTTGATCTTTTTTGCGTTAATCAGATAAAATCAGATAAAATTTGAAAATAAAATTTGAAAAAGACTTTTTTTATTTTTGTTATGATAAAAACTCAATTATGTATATTGAGTTTCCAGAAGTTTTATTGTTTCTTGTTAGGTCACTGATAGTTATTTTGCTTCTTCTTAACATAGTTCCTCTTATGGTTTTTGCAGAAAGAAAAATAGCCGCTTTCGTTCAAGATAGAGTTGGACCAGAAAAATCGGGTCTTTACGGTATAATTCAGCCTCTGGCTGACGCTCTCAAATTTTTTATTAAAGAAGCATTTATACCACCAGGAGTAAATAAATTTCTTTACTATTTTAGTCCTATTATCACCGCTATAACTCCAATTTTGGCTTTCATTACAGTCCCTATTATTCCAATACTTCAACCGTTAAGTTCTGAACTTTCTGTTTTGGTTGTTTTGTCATTCTCATCAATAGGAGTTTGGGGACTACTTTTAGGCGGTTGGAGCTCTATGAATAAATTTTCCCTGCTCGGATCTCTTAGGGCAGCTTCTCAGTTTATATCTTACGAAGTATCTTTGGGAATATCTATTTTAGCTATGCTCATAATATATGGTACTTTTGATTTTATTAAGATAGTTCAGATGCAAGAGGGAAGTATTTTCAATTGGGGTATTTTTTTGAACCCAGTTGCATTTTTGGTTTTTTTTATTTCATCATTTGCCGAAACTGCAAGGATTCCTTTTGATCTCCCGGAGGCGGAGGCAGAAATAGTTGCAGGATATCACACTGAGTACTCAGGGATGAAATTTGCTCTTTTCTTTATGGGTGAATATATGCATCTAACTTTAGCCGCTAGCATTATTACACTATTCTTTTTTGGGGGTTGGAATTTACCGTTTGTTAGGTTTAATTTGCCAGATGACTACCTTTTTGCTCCGGTTTTTGAATATCTTTTTGGCTTTATCGTATTTTCAGTAAAGCTTTTCTTTCTACTTTCTTTTTATGTCCTGGCAAGATGGACATTGCCAAGGTTCAGATTTGATCAGCTCATAAAATTTGGGTGGGGAACTCTTATACTTCTTGCTCTTATAAGTATTGTTGTATCTGCTTTTGTTGCGGTAATGTAATTTTTTTCTTTTGTGATATAAATCTTTTTTGTCATAAATTATTTTTTAACCGCCGTAGTACCATCCTGTTTCTTTCATAGACAAGGGTTCAAGGTCTTTGCAATCGTGAACTTCGACTACTTCTCCTACGAAAATCTCGTGATCTCCTCCGAAATCTAATCTCCCTATTACTTTGCATTCGAACGCACCTGCCGACTCTTTTATAATTGGGCATCCAGTTTTTCCTATTGATATTTCATATCCACCGAGTTTTCCATTTTCTACTGAGTGTCCCTTAAAGAAAGTTTGAGCCATATCTTTCTGTTCTTTTCCAACTATGTTTATAGCGAAGACGGAAGATTCGGAGATAATCTTGTGTAAAAATGAGTCTTTTTTTATTACTACTGCAACAGNGGGAGGTTTAAATGAGGCTTGAGTTAGCCAATTTATTGTCCCAGATGCTGTATCTTTTCCGTTTGATGATGTAGCTACTGCAAGTCCATAATGAATTTTCCTCAAAACTTTTTTCTTTAACGCTTCATCCATAGCACATAAAATTTATTCTAAAAGAAAAATTTTTCTTAAACGAGAAAATCTTTTTATATATTTGATGAATAATAGCTTAATATGAAACGAAGGAGGTTTTTATTGATTGATTTGACTTCATATATTTATTTTCATATATTTTTTGATTTTCATACATTTTTTGATTTTAGGAAAGCTGATAGAGCGTTTTTGATTTTTCCTGCCCCCATAAAAACGATAACATCTCCTTCCTTTGCCTTTTGAAAAAATCTCTCCGCACTTTCANCTACTGAATCAAGAGAAACATATATTGATTTTTTTTCGCTTTCNCCTGAATTTATTAGATTTATTATATCTTGTTCTGATATTCCGTATATATTTTGTTCTGACGCAGGATATATGTCTGTTATTATGATTTCATCTGCAATTTTGAGAGCATCTGCAAACTCGTTTTTCAGCATATAAACTCTTGAAAACCTATGAGGTTCAAAAATGAGAAAAATTTTCCCATTGAAATTTTCTCTTATTGTTTTCAAAGTTGCCTTGATTTCTGTTGGGTGATGTGCATAATCGTCTATCACACATACCCCGTTTTTTCTGTACACGATATCTATTCTTCTTTTTACNCCTTCAAAAGACTCAAAAGCTTCCTTTATTTTCTCTGGATGAACTCCTAAAAGGTAACTCGCAGCAAAAGCCAAAAGCGAGTTAGATACATTGTGTATCCCAGGTATTCCAAGTTTTATGTTCTNTATTTTTCCTTCTGCTTCTCCTATTTTTATTGCTACATCAAAGNAGGGCTTTTGACCAAGCTTTATATTTTCTGCGTAAAATTCAGCGTCTTTTGTTTCTACCGAACATCTTATAACTTTTCTTGGGATTTTATTTATTATTTGTTTTACNCCNGGGTCATCTATATTTACGACNACAAAACCCCATATGGGAACAGATTTTGCGAATTTCAGGATTGCCTTTTTTAGTCCTTCATATCCTCCCCATTTTTCTGTATGTTCTTTATCTATATTTGTGATGACGGTTGCGTATGGTATTATTTTGGGAAAGTCGTTATCTGATTCATCCACTTCAACTACTGCTATATTGCTGTCTATATTTACTTTTTCACCGTTTTTTGCTACTCCTCCTATTATTGCGAGTGGATTTTTTCCACCCTTTTCTAATGTGTGAGAGATAAGAGTTGTGGTTGTAGTTTTTCCATGTGAGCCTATAACTGCAATTGTGTATCTGAATTTTAATATTTCGGCGAGTAGCTCTATTCTTTTGAGGATAATTTTTCTTTTCCTCTTTGCTTCGATTATTTCAGGATTATCCTTTGGTATTGCCGATGAGAAAACAATGACATCTGAATTTTCTACATGTGATTTATCATGCTTACCTAAAAATTCTAATCCTTCTTTTTCAAGTTTATTTATAGTTTCGGAATAATTTAAATCACAACCCGATACTTTGAATCTCTGTTTTAAGAGGATGTGGGCGAGGGAAGACATCCCACTTCCCCCAACCCCTACAAAATGGAAAGACCTTACATAGCTTAGGTTCTCTTTAAATGAAAACACACCTTTTCAAAAGTTTATTTATTATTTTCTTTTTAATTTTTGAATTTTAAAAAACTATATTTTCCCCTGCAAGAAGAACGCAATAACGAGTGTGTATATAACCAAAGATTCAATGAAAACTAAACCTAAAATAAGAGGAAGGAACATCTTATCTGATGCTTGTGGGTTTCGTGAGAGTCCCTCCATAGCTGATGAAACGGCTTTACCTTGACTGAGAGCACCAAATGCTGCTGCTAATCCAAGGCCTAAACCTGCACCTATTGCGAGACCAAACTCCCTGAGTTGCCCTGATGCAGCTTGTGCTGCTGCTTGAACTTCTTCCGCTGCTAAGACATTCCCTGCGAGAAACCCTAAGAAAGTTATTACTGCTGCCAAAATAAATAAAACCTTTCCTGTTTTAGATATCGTCTTTGAATTCATCATTTTGATTCACCTCCTTAAAAAATTGCTTGACATTTTAGAAGTTATGAAAGAAATTACAATAAAATCAAAAATTTTTTCCTTAAATTTTGGGTTAAGGTTTTACGGTTTTGTTTTTGGTGATTTTGTTTCTTTCTCGTTCTTTCTATTGTTAGTTTTAAATCTGAATTATTATTTCTGAATGAGTTTGATACTCTTTTATATTTAGAATTTTATGACCTTCTTTTTCTAAGCTTTTTGATACGTCATCTTTTGCCCCTGGGAAATCAACGATTATTTTCAGTATTTCTCCTTTTTTCATCTTTTTTATTTCTTTCTTCGCAATAATTATGTTCATCGGGCATATCGTACCCCGGAGGTCTAACTCTTTTGTGATGGGAACATTTTCAGGAATTTCCATAATATAAAATTTAGTTATTGTTTTTCCCTTTTGTTTATTTTTTTCTTAACAAAAGCTTTTGTTTTATTTCTCTGTCCTCATTTTTTTCTTCTTCTATTCTATTAGATTGAGTTTATTAGTTAGATTGAGTTTATGTTGTTTCTGTCTACATCTTTTACTTGTCGTAGGAATATTTTTTTGAGTTCAAAGTCTTTTTCAAACTTTCCGGAAAAATATAAAGTTTCCATTTTGACATCTTCCTTTTTTGCTCCTCTCATGGCGAGGCATAGGTGATGCGCAGATATATAGACCGCTACACCTTCCGGATTTATAGCTTCCTCAATAAATTTCCCTATTTGTTCTGTCATTCTTTCTTGAACTTGTAATCTGCTTGCGAAAAATCTCACTATCCTTGGTATTTTTGAAAGGCCTATTATTTTTCCTTGTGGGAAGTACGCAGCTGAGCATATTCCGAAAAATGGTAGGATGTGATGTTCGCACATGCTGAAAAATCTTATATTTTTTACAATAACCATTCCGCTGTAATCCTGCTCGAAGATAGCACCATTTATTATTTCCTCTGGGGATTGAAAGTATCCGGATAGTACTTCTACCAAAGCTTTTGCATATCTTTCGGGTGTCTTTCTTAATCCCTCTCTTTCTGGATTATCTCCTATTGCTCTTATTATGTTTTCTATGCTACTTTTTATTATTTCAATTCTATCTTTGGGGAAGTATATAGCTCNGTCGCCGTTGTTGTTATCAAGNTCTATCTTCATTCTATNCTCTTTTTCTTCTACTAAACTGTTCTGTTTTTCTTCTAAATCCATATTGAGGTCGTAAGATAAATTTAGAAATCAGAAAAAGATAATTGCGATAATCTGATATGATACAAAATCCAAAAATATTTTTTTAGTGTTTTATTTCAAACTCTACACCTTCAAATACATCTTTTGGTATATCGAGTTTTTCAAGTTTTCCTGCTTTTTTAGCGGCGAGGAGTTTTTTGAATTCAACTCGTATTGTGGCNGCATCAACCATTTCACCATCAATTGCTAACGCCCATGCTCCTTTTTCTTTTTCAACCTTTCTGTATTCTTCTATTATTTTCAGGCTTCTCTTTATTTCTTCNTCTGATGGAGTGAAAACTTCATTTACAATATCTATTTGTGCTGGGTGGATNACCCATTTGCCATCAAATCCGAATTTTGCAGCCCATTCTGCATCTCTTCTTGTTGCTTCTGTATCTTTGAAGTCTAATGTAACACAATCTATTGCATCAAGTCCGTAAGCTTTTGCGTGAATTACTACACACTGTTTTGCATAGAGGAAATTTATGTGTTGGTCTTTTTTCATTTCTCTTGCTCCGATTGATGCAGAAAAATCTGCTACGCCGAAAATAAGAGCTTCAAGTCTCGGAGAAGATTCACATATTTCCTTTATTCTCACGAGAGCCTGAGCAGTTTCTATTAGAACTTCAAGACCAATTTTCCCAGGTTCAAGGTCAAGTTTTCTTTCAAGTTGTGTGAGAAGCTGATCAACAGCGGCAACTTCTTCTGGACCATATATTTTTGGTATAACAATTATATCTATGTTTTTACCTGCTTTTGACACTACTTCAATTATATCTTCATACCAATATCTTGANCTTAGATTGTTAGGTCTAAATGCTCTCACTTTACCTTTGAAATCAAGTGTGTTCAGTGCTTCTGCTACGAGTTCTCTTGCTCTTTCTTTTTCAGATGGTGGTACAGTNTCTTCAAGGTCAANCATAACCCAGTCNGCATTTGATTCNGCTGCTTTTGTCATCATTTTCATGCTATTTCCCGGACANGTAAGTTCTGACCTTCTTATTCTTACAGGTTTTTTTCTTTCATAAAAGTGCCATGCCCACATATTTTTATACCCCCTTGGTTAAAGTAAAAGAAAAATAAAAATGACTTATTT
>AWOA01000048.1 GCA_000494225.1 Candidatus Calescibacterium nevadense OTU 1 | reverse complement strand
TCAATAAATTTTTTCTTTTCTTTCCCTTTTGCTGTCCTCATTATATTCTCTTCTGCTTTCTGTCCAGTTATAAAAGAAAAAAGAGATGAAGCTGATGTAAGCCCAATCATAATTTTTGCGGAACTCGAATAATTCGGTCTGAAAAAAGATAAAATCTCAAAGACCGCAGATCCTGTTGCAAAAGCTACCGGAAAATGAACCACCATATTATGCGTTATTTCAAAATGAAATTCTTCTCCATTTATTCCCCGATTTATCTTGAAAAATTGTGAAGTAGATAATAAGGTCAAAATCAAAGTAAGACCATTTAGGTTGCTAAATAATCTCATTATTATGGTTTATTATTATTATTATGATGATGATATTTCTTTCTTCCTTCTTTTTCTTTTTTTATTTATAAAATCTTTTTGAGTTCTGATACAGCTTGATGGAGTTTTTGAGCATTTTCTGAAAGATTATCTGAAACTCTTGAGAAATCATCTACATTCCCTGAGAGAGTTTCTACAGACCTTACTAATTCTCTGAAAATAGCATATTGTTCTTCGGCTGCTGAGGCGACTGACGAGGAGTATTGCTGTATATCTTTCACTCCTTTTGCTATTTCTTCAAATTCCTTTGCTATCATATCTGCTACATTTATTATGTTTTGAGCTTCTGCTAAAACAGAATTCATAGTATCAACTGTTGAATTAACAACTCGGTCGGCGTCAGCTAAACTTTTCTTTATTTCCTCTGCTGATTCCATCGTTCTGTTTGCAAGCTTTCTTATCTCATCTGCGACGACTGCGAAACCTCTACCAGCATTGCCAGCTCGTGCAGCTTCTATCGCAGCATTCAAAGCTAAAAGATTTACCTGATCTGTTATATCCTCAATCACAGATATAGATGATTTAACTTTCTCCATAACATCTTTTATTTGAGATGAAATATCTTTAAATTTCTCTATTTTTGCTATGAGCTGGTGAAAAACCTGCATGGAATGGGAAACTCTTTGAACACCACCTCCTGCTATTTGATTTAGTTTATCTAATTCCCTTGCAACTTTGGATATTCTTTCTGTTATTTCATCTATTGATTGCTTTATACCTTCAAAGCTTACAGAAAATTTCTCCACCTCTCTTCTTATCTGTTTTGCTCCATTATCTACTTTTACTGATACTTCTTCTACTTCATCGGAACTTCTGATTATATTGTTCCCTACTTTATCTATTTTTTTCTTCGCTTCGGTGAAGTGATCTATTAGTTTGTTTATAAGTCGTGCGAGGTCTGTGTTCTCGTCTTCAAATCCAACAAAAATGAGTCTTGCAATAAAATCCTCTTCTTTCAATTTTTCTGCTTTACCTTCAAGTATTCTTTTTATGCTCTGAATAAATAAATTTATGGGTCGCACAGCATAATATAAACACCCTAATATCAATCCTATTATTACAAAAAAGTAAAATCCGAATATAGAAATCACAACTATTTTGAGAAGTTGTGTTTCAGGCGAAGGAGGAATTTTATTTATAAGGTAGATTAAAGTTGCTGGTATAGCAAAGTCTCCTACGAGAAAGGGGAGGAAAACCAAAAAAAAACCTTGTTGAAAGGTTTAGCCTTACTGTGTTTTTCATAATTATTGGAGTATTATTATATTGCTTTTGTTTTTCATTATTTTCGAGATTATTTATTTTTTTAAAATTAATTATTTATATATTATTAATTTATTATTTATTTATTTATTTATTTTTTTATAATTAATTATATATATATAAGTTCTTTGTTTTAGCTTTTAGATTTTTTGATATGGGGGATACATTCAATTTTATTTTTAGCTTTGCTAATTTTATGTTGTTGAAATAAACTCTTGTTATTATGAAAAATAAAAAATTTTGATAAAAATTTTCAAAAAATAACAAAAAAAGAGAAATNATCTTTAAACTTAAATTAATGAAAAGATGGTTGATTGCTTTTTTTATTTTTTGTTTATTTTATATTGTTTAAGATGTTTTATATGATATTGGAATTATAGAAAAGGAGTAATCTAGTGGATGGACGAGCTGAATTTAAAGGATTTGCTATTCTCTATTTACCGTTGGAGAAAAGCTGTTTTGATTAGTTTCGTTTTGCTTTTCTCCATAACCTTTGGGCTTCAAAAGCTTACAAGTCCCAAAGACAAAAAAATTTTTGTATCAACTGCTACTGTGAAAGTTATGAGAACAACTTATGTTCCTGTGATACTTCGTGATATAGGTATTGATATAAAGCCTTTGAAGTTTGACGCCGAGGAGGAGCGTATAAAAGTGAAATCTGANGAAAATCTGAAGACTGCACTTTCTATTTTAGGTTGGGATGTTACCGATGAGAATATAAACAAATTATCTCGTATGATAGAGGTTTCAGTCAATTCCAGAGAGAACACAATAGATATAAAAGCGTATTCTGAAAGCGCTTATGAGGCAAGAGATGTTGCTAATGCGGTTGCAAATGCATATGTTCAGAATTCAAAAAAGTGGTTTGAACAATCTATTGATAATGCCTTGAATTTCCTCAAAGAGTCGTCGGAAGATGTCGCACAGAAGCTCAAAGAATCGTACGATCAACTATCTCGCTTTTCATCTCAGACAGGTATAATTGATCCTTCATCGCAGTTCAGCCAAGCTCTTGATAGAATGAGGCAGTTGAGGCAAAATATAAGTAAGATTGATATGAAGATACAAGCAATAGAGAGTTTTTTTCAACGAATATCTAAAAATCCATCTAAAACTGCCGAGCATCTCAAAGACTTAGATAAGATACTGATGAGGGATAGTTTGCCTGGGGGCGAGGAGTTGGTCCCCGAGCTCAAAAATAAAGCAGGGAGAATTATAGCAATAGATAAATCAGTTGTCTCGGCTTATACAAAATATTTTGAGCTTGAAAAAAAGAGAGAAGAGTTGCTAACAAGGTATAGCGAAGATCACCCGAAAGTTAAAGAGATAGATAAAGAGATACAAAAGATTTTTGAAAATATAGTTTATCAACTTAAGTTATCACTAGCTGAGTTGAAGCTTGAGAAGCAGTCTTATGAGAAAGAGATAGAAAATTTAAAAAGTGATATACAATACCTTACTGGAAATATTTCTGAATATCTTTATCTTTCAAACAATATAGACTTGCTCAATAGGATTTTTGAGAACTACTATAATAATTTTGCTGAGTTGAAGATGACAAGTGGAATGTGGGCACAATTTGCTCAAATACATAAAAGTGCTTCCTTGCCGTCAGAACCTATAAAGAGACTGAAATTTCAGATAATTCTTTCTCTTTTAGTTGCTCTGGTTGGATCTATTGTTTCTGCATTTATACTTGAAAGCTTAGATATCAGGTTCAAAAGTATAGAAGAGATACCCAGTTATTTAAAAATGCCGGTATTCGGTATTATTCCAAAATCTAAGGAGGTTCAGGGATATAATACTGATGATGGGGCTGTAAATGAAGCTATAAGGTCAATAAGAATAATGTTGAACATAATCAAAGGTAATAATTTAAGTATGCTTGTAGTATCATGTGAAGATGGAGAAGGTAAAACTTTCTTTGCAAATCTTATTTCTCGCTCGTTCAGTGAGGCTGGATTAAAAACTGCGCTTTTAGATTTTAATTTAAGGCATCCTGCTTTATCTCAGTTTTTTGGTTTGCCCGAAGATAAAAACTTTATAAAAGTAATATCTGAGAATCCAGAAATTGAAAGAGCCTGTGAGCTAGCTGAATTCAAGATAAACGATAATCTCTCTCTCTTTGGCGTGAGTGAAGAATTTAATCTCAATCCTGATGTCTTTCTTTCAAGGATGTCGGAGGGTTTTATCAATTATTTGAAGAGCAAATTTAATGTTTTGGTTGCAGATTCCCCTCCTTTGTTGGTCGTATCAGATGTTTTACCAATTGTTAATAACTTTGATGTGGTTATTGTTATTTACGATATAGGAAGGGTAGGGAGAAAAAAGCTGAAATTTTTGATTGATAAACTAAGAGAGGGAGGCGCAAAGGATATAAGGTTAGTCGTTAATAAAGCAACTTATGAATCCGCTCCTGATATTTTATCAAGATCTAATCGCTATTATTACTATTACTATTATTCAAAGAGTAAAGAAGGAAAGGGAAAGTTGGAAGAAAAGAATTAGGAAGTGAAAAGAGAAAACTAAGTTGATTAATCCTTATTTGTTTGTGTTTGTTTTTTTAGTCTATTTATATTCTCAATAAATTCCAGAACAAAAATCAGTTTTCTTTTTAATTCTTCCAGCGTTTCAGTTTTGAAATCAGAAGGTGGGGTTTTGAGGAATGTATCTATTATATTTTCCACAAGCTCCAATAGATTTTTATCGTTTGGATTTTTCATTTCTGTTTCCTGTGCTTGATTGTTCCCATCCCTCATTTCAAAAAAAGTCCATATTTTATCTTCTTTAACTATTTTATCTTTTGCTTCATCTTCTTGTGGTAGTAGCGAAGATGATTTTTCATTACTTTCATTTTCTTTTTTTGTTGTTTTTATTTTCTTTTTTCCCGTTTCTTTATTATTGCTATCGTCTATTGTTTCAACCTTTTCTTTTATTTCATCTATTATTTTTTCAAAATTTTCCATGAGTGCGAAGTTTTTTGATATTATTTCTTTTTCATCTTCGGTCCTATCTTTTGAGCTTTGCCATACTATCGGGTAATTTTTCTTTATCCATCTTTGTACTTCTGTTATTGGGATTGCTATCTTGCTTTTTCCATTTTCAACTATTCTTTTTTTCCATATAGCTTTTGTTATGAATTTGTATGCGGCTTTTTTACTCTTTTTTATGCCAAAAGCTTCAAATACTTTCTGGATACCATCAGCCCCTACCGCATGCGGTATGTTATTTATAATCTTTACTCCTTCTATTTTCATAAAATCTAGTTCCATATTTGAAATTTTATAAAATAAAAAATCATTTTCAAAATCAGAAATAAAAATTAATTTATTTCATTATTTTATCTGCTTGATTATTAAACAAGAATTGCTCCGATGCATAAAAGACGCATAAAAGATGAGAACTAAGGTTTATTTATTTATTTATTTATTTATTTATTTATTTATTTATTTATTTATTTATTTATTTATTTATTTTCTATCTGTTCAGTTCTGCATTTTGCGTATTCTAAAAGTGAGTTATCAAAAAAAGATTGATTTTGTTTGTAAAGATCTTCTTTTATGAACACGGCGAAGTCTTTTCCTGCAAAAAATTTTTTGTAGCCCTCAATCTTGTCTTGGAGTTCGGATTTTACTTTATCACCTATTATAACACGGAAAGAGAGTTTTATATCTGCTTTTTCTTCATTTTTTTTGCATAAGATTCTGTTTTGTAGGTTTTCTCCATAAAAGAGTGCGTTACATATATCTATTTTTAGCTCTGTTTTTTTCTCTCTCTTATACTTTTCTCCTATGAATTCAAGGAAGGAGGCGGGTTCTTCATAGTTAGGGTACCATAAAGGTTTTTGGGAATCAAGAATGTTTGAAATTGTGTTTGGGCAACTGTTTGACTTTTCATTAAACAAAATCGGCCACTCTGTTTTTATCATCTTCCACGGGATAAAAGCAAAATTTGCAAGAAAAACAGCAAAAGAAAAATAAAGAAATTTTTTGTCGTTGTAAAGTATGGGAAAGAATGGAAGAGTGAAAAGTACGAACCATATGATAAATCTTGCATTTACGTGAATTGAAGGAACTACTCTCCATACAAGATATAAAAGAGGAATTAGTATTGCCCAAAAGCTCAATTTCAAGTAAATCTTTTTTTTCAATACGAAAAGAACAGAAGCGGGTAAAGATACAAGGTAAAATATGAAGGAAAATCCTTTGTGGAATGATAACTCTAAATTGTCGTATTTTAAGAAAGCGAGAGCTATTTTTATCCATATTTTGAGAGATTCAAGATTTAACGGGAGCGGTTGTGGATAAATTCTTCTGCCCTCGGGTGAGTCTGGGAGTGGGTAAAATGGGGTACCAAATGATAAAATGTTATAAATATATGGGAATGAACCAGATATTGCTGTGCCGAGTATAAATTTTAAGACGTTTTTTCTCGCCATCAAAACTAAGAAAGGAAGAAGGAAAAAACCGGTGTATTTTGTCCCAATTAAAAAACCGTGCATAATTCCTGCTGCTAAATATTCTTTTGCAAGGCAGAGAGCAACTGACGAAAGAAAAAAAGTGGCAAAGTTGAGATCTACATAGTTTGAACCCATCTGCCCTATTACACAAGGTATTGAAAAAACAAATAGAGCAGATATTATTGCTCCGCTTTTATTTTTAAATATGCTGTAAGATATGGAATAAACTGATACTGATGAAAGTAAAGCGAAAAAAAAGTTCGTAAAATCAATGAACTTCAAATTATGAAAAATGAGGATATAAGCCTGGCTTAGAAAATGTGCTGCGAACGGGAAACCAAATCTTGGGTCTAACTCAACAGGTAGTTTGACAAGTTTTTTCTCAATAACATTTTCTACAATTTTTGGTATGTGATAAGATATGTCGTCTATGCCTCGTGGTGGAAAAAGGTAGCTTGCCCGCAGTACAACTATAAAACAAAACAAACTTACAATTATTTCTGTTAAAATGAAAATTTTTTCAAAACTGAATTTGATGCTTGATTTACTTTTTGATTCCAATTTTATTTTAGCATGCTGGATAAAACCCTTTAATTTATCTTTTCTTTTGAGATAAATAAATAGACAGAGTGAAATTATTATGGCTACATTTACTAAAACAAAATATTTTCTTTCGAGTATTCCTATTGAACCTAAAATAACCTGAGTTAAAAAAATTTGGAGATAAAAGAATGCAAACGATTTTATTAAATTTGCAGAGATTTCTTGATGGTTTTTATGAAAGAGTAAAAGATATACTCCCAAGTTTATGAATAAAAACAACGAAAACAAGATAATTTCTATCATATTATTGTATCATCAAATTTATTATAGCGTCATAAATATTTTGGAAATGCTTTTTTACCTATGAATTTTGCTTTACCCATTTCCTCTATATAAATCAGTCTATTGTATTTTGCTACTCTTTCTGAGCGTGAGAGAGAGCCTGTTTTTATTTGGCCTGCATTCACACCTACTGCAAGGTCTGAAATAAATGTATCTTCTGTATCTCCTGACCTGTGAGATATTACCGTTGAGTATCCTGTTCTTTTTGCCATGTTTATTACCTCAAATGTTTCTGTAAGAGTTCCAATTTGATTCACTTTTACCAAAATAGCGTTTGCAATTTTTTCTTTTATTCCTTTTGCAAATATTTCCGGGTTTGTGACAAATATATCGTCCCCCACAACTTGGATTCCTTTTTGAGTAAGATATTGAGTTAATTTTTTCCAACCATCCCAATCATCTTCTGATAGAGGGTCTTCAACCGAAATTATAGGGTATTTCTCACATATCCTTATGATTTTTTCTGAAAGCTCATCTGTGTTCATTTTTTTGCCTTCTTTTTTTAAGGTATAAATTTTTTCTCTCTCGTTATAAAAAGAAGAGGCAGCTACATCAAGAGCAAAAAATACATTATCAGCAGGTATGTATCCAGCTTTTTCTGTTGCAAGAATTAGGGTTTCAAGTGCGGATTCGTTATCTTTGAGAGGAGGGGCAAATCCTCCCTCATCTCCAACCGCTGGAATTATTCCTTTTTCAGATAGAATTTTTTTTATTGTTTGAAAGATTTCAGAAGCGCATCTTATAGCATCTTGAAAAGATGAAAATCCAGCTGGTACAATCATATATTCTTGAAAATCAACATTCCATCCAGCGTGTTCTCCTCCGTTTATGAAATTGCAGAGTGGTACTGGTAAGGTTGAGCCGAAAGCTCCACCTATATACTCAAAAACCTCCATTTTCAGTGTATTTGCGGCTGATTTTGCGCAAGCTATGGATACTCCTAAAATTGCATTTGCTCCAAGAGCTGATTTGTTTTTTGTTCCATCTAAACTTATGAGGATTTCATCTATTTCTCTTTGTTTATCTGCTCTCAAACCTAAAATTGCTTTGCGAATCGTTGTATTTACATTTTCTACTGCTTTTTTTACTCCCTTACCTAAGAACCTTTTTGGATCCTCATCTCTTAACTCAACCGCTTCTTTTTTACCTTTCGATGCTCCAGATGGAACTATTGCTAATCCTTTTCCTCCTCCTTTTGTTTCAACTTCTACAGCTACTGTTGGGTTCCCTCTTGAATCGATGAACTCAAAGGACCTGACATCTTCTATTACTAACTCATCGCGACTCATAAATCAAAAATTTTTTGAATTTTTCGCAGAAAATATTTTTTACATTTTGTTTTCTATTTTTTTTTGTAGTGAAGAGTATAGTATCGACTTTGCTTTTGATATCTTCTTACTCATTGTCTTTGATATTTTTTAATCTGTTTTTTTCTCTTTTTGATTTCAATTTTGTTTGGGCAGATGTTTCGTATCCTCGTGAATTTTTTGTGATCGGGAAAAAAATCCCATCTGCTCGGCTTTATAATCAGTATGGGGAAATCGTGGATTTGGAGACCTTAGTGAAAAATAGTGGTAAAAAGGTGGTTATTTTAAGTCCGATTTACTCAAATTGTCCTCATGCTTGCAATCCGATAACCCAAAGTTTAAGAGATGTTGTAGATGAAATTACAAAAAAGGGTAGGAACGATTTTCTTGTTATATCTTTATCTTTTGATGAGAAAGATACAAAGGATGATGTTGTGAGATTTATAAAAAGGAATGATTTAGAAGATTTTGTTTCGGGAGGAACATGGATTGTTCTTTTTGGGTCTGAGTTTCAAAAAATTCTGGATGCGATTGATTTCAAAATAGAGAGGAGAGGTGAGATTATAGATCATCCTAATCTTATAGTTTTTCTGACAAGTGATCTTCACATTTGGGGTTTTCTTTATGGTATAAATTATTATGTTGATGAGGTAGAGAGGAAGTTAGATGAGGTTGGAAAAGATACTCTTTTTTTCGTGAAAATTTTTTTTGTAAAAAATTTTTTCCCAATTTTTTTTGCTTTTGTTATAGCTTTTTTGATTTTGGCTTCATTATTTTCTTTCAAAATTTTTCTATCACAAAAAGGTCATTTACGATCTCAGAAATGATAGATTTATTTTTCTATAAAGTAAAGTAATTGTAGTTATGGTGATTGTAATAAGAAGGGAGAGTTGGTTAGTTCTAATTTGAGATTTTTCTTTTTTCTTTTTGGAAGAAAGTAATGTATTCTGCTCCGCTTATTATAGATAGGATGAAGCATAAAATTATAGAAAAGTCTCCCACAGTTTTGGCTGATATTCCAAAGTATTCGTCTCTTAGTATGTAAGCTGATACTGCGACATTTCCCATGAATGTTTTGAGTTTTGCAAGAGTAGAACTTTTTATGTGTATTTTGTATCTTTCAGCAATCGCTCTTAAACCTAAAATGAAAATTTCTCTTAAAGTTATTATCACAGACGCAAATAACGGGATTTTCTGAACGTATATTAATGTTATAAGTGATGAGATAAAGAGCATTTTGTCTGCAACTGGGTCTAAAATATCGCCTGAGGAGTTTGAATTGTTTTCTACACTTTTCCTCCTTCTTGAAATGAATCCATCTACAATATCTGTCAGAGCAAATAATATGTAGGATATGAATGGTATCAATCTTGGAATATCCGCAACGATAAGAAATGGCATTATAAATGCTCCTACTATTCTTAAACCTGTAAATATGTTTTCTATCTTTCTCATATCTTATTTACTTACTCTTTCCTTCTATTCGTTTTGTTTTGTCAGCAAAGAAAAATACCTTTAAATTTACTTTTTTTAATTTACTTTTTTCAAACTTACTTTTGTCATTCAGATTTTATTATTCCGAGAATTCTTATTTTGATTTTTGGGTCTATTTCTTGATAAGAAATTACCGGAACCATGGGGAAGTAATTTTCAATCATTCTTTTTACAAATCTTCTTGTCTGTTGCGATGTAATTATTATCGGTTGAGCTTTGTACTTTACGAATTTTTGTATGTTCTCACTTATTGAACTTATGATTTTCTGTATGAACTGCGGGGGGATTTTTATTTTTATCATCCCTTCTTTTTCTTCTATACCCTCTAATATTTTCTCTTCTGTTTGAGGGTCTAAGCTTATTGCTATTATTTCTCCATTTATTTCATACATTTTTGTAATTTGTCTCCATAGAGCTTGTCTTACATACTCTGTGAGCTGGTCAGGGTCTTTTAATGTTCCTCCCCAATCTCCCATAGCTTCAAGAATTGTTATGAGGTCTTTTATTGGGATTCCTTCTTTGAGTAGGTTCTGTAAAACTCTGTGAATTGTAGAAAGTGATACAAGGTTTGTTACATCTTCTACAAGTTTAGGATAATTTTTCTTTGTTATATCAAGGAGTTTTTGGGTATCTTGTCTTGTGAGAATCTCGTGTGCGTTTCTTCTTACCATCTCAGAAAAATGAGTTATTATTACTGATGCAGGGTCAACGACGGTGTATCCTTTTGCAAGGGCTTGAGGTTTTTGTGATTCATCTATCCAAACAGTTTCAATTCCGAACACTGGGTCTCTTGTGGGTGTTCCTTCTATATCTGGCTTTTCTGTTCCAACGACGAGATATTTTCCGGGGATTATTTCTCCTCTCATGATTTCAACTCCTTTTAGAATTATTGAGTATTCGTTTGGTTTCAATGAGAGGTTATCTCTTATATGGACTGGGGGCAGAATTATTCCTATTTCTTCTGCGAGTGTTCTTCTCAAACCTTTTATTCTTCTTACGACTTCTCCGTTTTGTGTTTCATCAACATATGGAATGAGTGCGTATCCGACTTCAAGACCGAGTACATCAGGTTGTAAAATAGTTTCAATTTGTTTTTCTTCCTCTTCTGGTTTCATTTTGAATTCTTGTGTTGCTTTTTGTTCTTTGAGAGCCATTTCAAATTTTTTCCCTTCTTCTTCTTTTCTTATAGCTCTTATCGCGTATGCTAAAAGTCCGCCTGCGAGCATAAGGAAGATGGGGGTAGCCCAGCTCATAACTATAAGTCCGAGCATGCCAATAACTATGGCGGATGCCAGAATTGCTTTTGGATATGCTGTAAATTGCTTTGTTATATCTTGTGTAAATTCCATCTCTCCTGATGACCTTGAAATTATTATTCCTGCTGATGTTGATACCATAAGAGCTGGTATTTGTGCAACAAGTCCATCACCAACTGTGAGTTTTGAGAATGTTGAAAGTGCTGTTCCGATTGCTAATCCTTTTTGTAAAGTTCCTATTATTATTCCACCGATTATATTTACGAACAAGATTATTATTGAAGCTACTGCTTCTCCTCTTATGAATTTTGATGCTCCGTCCATCGCTCCATAGAAGTCCGCTTCACGGGTGAGCCTTTGCCTCCTTTCTTTTGCTTCTTCTACTGTTATGAGTCCTGCGTTAAGGTCTGCGTCTATTGAAAGCTGTTTGCCGGGGAGGGAATCAAGAGTAAATCTTGCGGCGACCTCAGCTATTCTCCCAGCACCTCGTGTTATGACAATAAGGTTTATGACTGTTAAAACTATGAATATTATGAGTCCAATTACAAAATTCCCAGCCATAACTACATTGCCAAAAAATTCTATTATGAAAGATACTTTTCCTGTGATCTCCCCTGTTGCGAACTCGTGTCCATGAGCTAAAATTCTCCTCGTCGTTGCTACATTTAAAGACAATCTGTATAAGGTCACTATTAGTAAGACTGTCGGATATATGGAAAATTCTATTGGTTGTCTTATATAAAGTGAAGTGAATAAAATCATCACAGCAGCTGAAAAACTCAATATTATGAGAAAATCTATAAGTACTGCTGGGAGTGGTAAGAGTATTATGAGTAAAATAGAGAATATAGATAGTGCAATTGCTATGTCATATCCTCGCCTCATAACTTAAATTTTATCTTTTTTCAGCCCTTGTTGCAATTCGGAAGTTTTCTTTCTGTACCGATTTCAGAAGCTTTCTTTCCTTATCGATTGTCATTTTAAAAATTTGCCTTCAAATTAATACCCATATTTAATAACAAAAAAGCCAGTTCTTAAATTCTCTTTTTTTTACTTTGCCAGTTATATTCTAAAATCATCTATGTTTTTTCTCCATTAAATTACGCTTTTTGGAGTATGATAAAGCTGTATTAGGCTCTGAACACTATATCAAGCCGGCGATTTTCCTCATCTANGCGATCTTTTGAGGTTTTTATTATTTTCAGACACCTCAATCATGGGCATTTCAGGTGATATTGGATTTGGAATAAGTTTTTTTGTGCTTTGAGTTCTTTTACGAGATAATTAGTCAATACAGCCATCGTTACGCCNGTATCAATGACCGCTTCTATTTAAATTGACTTACGATGGTCAAATTATGGATATCTGAATTTTACAGTTTTGCTGTTCATACGCTTTTTATAATCCTGNTTTCTTTTTCTTAATTCCTCTTGAGATAAACAAGGCTGCTGTTCCGTCTCCTGTCACATTAACAACTGTTCTGAACATATCAAGGAGCCTATCAACTCCGAGAATCAAAGCTATTCCTTCTTCTGGGACACCGATNGATTTCAAGATTACAGCGAGCATAATTATTCCGGCTCCGGGAACGGGAGCGGTTCCTACTGAGGCAAGAGTTGCGATTAGAACTATTGTTAGCTGTTGAGCTAATCCAATTTCCACTCCATAAGTTTGAGCTATGAATCCCGCTGCGACTGCCTGATATAGTGCTGTTCCATCCATATTCAAGGTTGCTCCAAGTGGTAAGACAAAACTTACTATTTTTTTTGGGACACCGAGATTTCTTTCTAAACATTCAATATTTACCGGTAGTGTTGCTGCGCTTGAACTTGTGCTTAAAGCTATAAGCTGGGCATCTTTTATTCCTCTGAAAAATTTTACTGGATTTTCTCCTCCTAAAATTCTGACAAATATAGAGTATATTACAAATAGGTGAATTGCGAGACAGAAAAGAACAGTAGTTATATAAAATATTAATGAGTAAAGAATTCCGGGTCCGAACTCTGCAACGGTTGCAGAAATTAGAGCAAAAACTCCATANGGAGCGATTTTCATAATAACATTTACTATTTTTATGGTTGCCTCGCTCATCCCATCAAAAAACTTTATGATGACCTCTGATTTGCTTTTATCAATTTTTGTCAAGGCAAGGCCAAAAACAACAGAAAAAAATATGATCTGAAGCATATTCCCGCTCGCTGCTGCGTTTATAGGATTCGTCGGAACTATATTTGTTATAAAACCGATCAAATCAAATCCAATTCCTTCTTCTTTTATCTCTTTTGTTCCTTTTGTTTCTTTTATTTCTTTTGTTTCAACCCGATACTCTGATATGATCTTATCTTTTATATCTGCAGGAATTTTGAGTCCAGGTTTTATTAAATTTACGCAAATGAGACCTATTGTAATTGCTATTAATGTTGTTGCAATATAGTAAGCTATTGTTTTCGTTGCTATTTTCCCAAATGTTTTTGTATCTTCAAAACTTGCCATGCCGGAGATCAAGGAAGCTATAACCAGGGGAATGGCAATAAAGATAAGAAGTCGCACAAAAATAGTTCCTATCGGTTTTACTGCTGTGGCAAGTGTCTCAACCTTTTGTATATTGACTATTCTNTCAAATATCTCTTTTTCTTTGCCTGGTTTGTGAAAGATTATTACGAGTTTTTCCTTTTTTGGTTTCGGGAGGTTTTGGAAAAATTTGATTATTTTTATCGCACCATCCCTTTCTGAAAACTCTATTTTTGAACCTTCTAAAATGGCCTCAGCTCTTTCCCATCCCTCAACAACTTTCCTGGTTTCTTCGGTTATGATTTTTAATTTGTGTGGGTCTTGATTGAAAACTGNTCCGAATATTGCTCCGGCTATCAAACCAAGGAGTATTTTGTTGTAGGTCCTTCGCCAAAAGTTTTTTATGCGCTGTACCGCCATATCTGAACAATATTGAGTTCTTCTTCTCTTTCTTTCTTTTTCTTCTTCATTTTCATTTTCTTCTTTTTCTTTTTCTTCTTCTTCTTTTCTTCTTCTTTTTCAACCTACCGCTTTTTTATTTTGTATTTGTTTTAAATAAATTTTTGTCAAAATGTAAAGCTTTAAAGTTATGTAGAGAATATATAATATTATGATATTGGGTGGAGTAANAGAGTTATTTCCGGGAGAAAGGCGGGTTGCGATAATTCCAGAGGTAGCAGAACAATACATAAAAAAAGGAGCAAAAATCTTGATAGAAAAAGGATATGGTGAGGGGATTTTTATTTCTGATGAGGATTATAAAAAAGTTGGTGTTGATATAGTCAGTTCCCGTCAGGAAGTAATTGAAAAATCGGATATAATTTTATACGTGAGAGGTCCGGGTGCATCTCGTGAGGTTGAAGAAGAAGATTTGCCTTTGTTGAAGGAAGGGAAAATAATAATNGGGTTTTTAGAACCTCTTGCATATCCGGAAGTTATAAAGAAGTTAGCGGAGAAAAAAGTTACTGCATTTTCCGTTGAACTCATTCCTCGTATATCTCGAGCTCAAAGCATGGATGCTCTTTCTTCTATGGCGACGATTGCAGGTTATGCAGCGGTCATTGAGGCCGCAAAACATCTTGATAAAATTTTCCCTCTTTATATGACAGCTGGTGGAACTATAAAACCTGCCAAAGTTTTTGTCATAGGTGCGGGAGTTGCTGGCTTACAAGCTATGGCTTTATCTAAAAAGCTTGGAGCTGTTGTTGAGGGATATGATATAAGACCGGAGACAAAAGAGCAGGTTCAAAGCGTTGGAGCAAAGTTTGTTGAGCTTGGTCTTGAAACCGAAGAAGCAAAAGCAGAGGGTGGCTACGCAAAAGCTATGGGCGAAGAATTTTACAAAAAGCAAAGAGAACTCATGGCTCAACATGTTGCTTCCGCTGATGTTGTTATATCTACTGCCATGGTTCCAGGAAAAAAAGCTCCTGTTCTTATAACGCGCGATATGGTTGAGAAAATGAGACCGGGAGCTGTAATTGTGGATCTCGCTGCTGAAAAAGGTGGAAATTGCGAATTAACAGAACCAGGAAAAATTTTAGACTTCAGAGGAGTAAAAATAATAGGGATGGTTAATCCTGCGAATTACTATCCTCGTGATGCTTCTTTTCTATATTCTAAAAATGTGGCTAATTTTATAAAGTTGCTTTTAGTTAATGGGAAAATAGTNCTTAATTTTGAGGATGAGATAATAAGAGATACTGCTGTTTGCTACGAGGGTAAGATTGTAAGTCCGCTTGTTAGGAAAGCTCTCGGCGAAAACTAAATGTAAGGAATGAATAANTAAAGGAAAATAAACCTTTAAGCTAAAATTTCTGACTTCTGTAAGATTATATCAAAAGATTATATCAAAAGATTATATCAAATGTAAGATTTATTTTTTTCTGCTTTCTAATTATTTTCTGCTTTCTAATCTTTTGTTATAGCTTGTAGTATTATGCCTGCTGCTATGAATGATGATACTATGGATGAGCCTCCATAGCTCACAAATGGCAAGGGTAGTCCCTTTGCTGGTAAGAGACCAACGGATACAAAAAGGTTTATTATAACCTCAATAGNTATCATAAAGGTGAGCCCTGCGGTGAGGAGCTTTGGAAATTCTTCCTTAATACTTTTTGCAGCTGAGAACCCGATAAAAGTTACTATGGAAAAGAGTAATACTATTATCGCTATACCTATCAGTCCTATTTCTTCTGCTATTGAAGATATTATAAAGTCTGTGTGTGCAGCTGGGAGGAAGTAAAGTTTTTGCATACCTTCTCCAATTCCTTCTCCTTTTATACCTCCCGCAGAGTAAGATATCATAGATTGTATTATCTGAAAGCCTTTCCCTTGTGGGTCCTCCCAGGGTGATAGAAACGCTAAAATTCTCTTTATTCTGTATGGAGAGATAAATATGAGGGCAACAAAAGCGGGAATTGCAGGTAAAAGCAAAGATAAAATATATCTTATCTTTACTCCTTTTATGAAGAGAAGGAAAGTAGATATTGTAAAGATTATGATAAAGTTTCCGTAATCAGGTTGAATAAGAATAGGAAGTGTCAAGATTATGTTTGCCAAGACGAATAACATAAATCCGTAAATATCTATTTGTTCTTTTACCTTTGATATTATGTTTGAAAAAAGTATAATGTAAGCTACTTTGAAAAATTCTACGGGTTGGATTGAGAATCCCGGGAAGTGGATCCATCTTTTTGCACTTCCTTTGCCCAAAAACAGGGTTGATATAGTTCCTATCAGACATATAACAAAGATTGGAACTGATATTTTTCTCAGTAATTCGTGTGGTATGCGTGATACGAGGAACATAAGTAAGATTCCGATTGCTACTGCTATAACTTGTTTTTTGAACATAATGTAAGGGGCATATCCTCCTCTTATTGGGGATATTCCAAAGATGAATAAAAGTCCGATCGCACAAAGTGAGAATATGGAAAAAATAAAAAGTGCCGGTTTCATAATAACAATTTTACAATATTTATCGTTGAAATTTGACCAAGATGTAAATTATGGTGAGTGCCAAATATATTGTCGTTGTTGTAATGATTGAAATCTTTTCTATTTTCGATTCTTTTAGGGTTGGGGAAATTTTGGGTAGAAAAAAAGATTGAGTTAGCAGAACCATAATACATATTGCTACCATTCCGAAAAAACCNATAACTGCAGTAAAAACTATGAGTTCTCCAGGTGGAGCGATCGGCAGGGTTATGCATGTTATTATTGTTATTGCTGTTATCAAAATTTTATAAAACCTTTTCTCATCTTCTATAATTTTTTCGTTTAGAAACTTGATTATATCTATGTTCGTGCGCGCCAATGCATCTGCGGTAGATATCCATGTATCAACTAAAAATAAAGAAGATGCGAACAAAAAAATTTTTCTTCCAATCTCTCCTCCCCACTGTGTGAAAAACTCAGCTTGTACGACCGCGATCTTATACCCATCAGGAAAAATCCCCTTTGGATTAAGTATAGCAAACGCAAGAAGTGTTGTCATAATTGTTGTTATTAGGTTACCTATAACCCCGGTTGATGAATCAAGTAGCAAAGCCTTTTTCCAGATTGATATTTGGTCTTTTGGTGTATCTTTTGAGGGTATGAATCCAGATGTGAATTGCCCTTGTGTTAGTTTTGCCATCCCCATTCCTTTGCCTAAAATCCAATATGAGTAAAAAAGCGACCAAAAACCTCCAAGTCCCATAAATGTTATTGCAGTTATAACTTTTTCATAATCATTCCTTTCCAAAACTTTTATGTTTGGTTCGAGAAAACTTGAAAAGAATTCTGGTATTTTCTCAAGGACCGTCTTATATGAGCAAGATATTGCAAGTCCTAAAAATGTTCCTATTGCAACAAACATCATGATTTTTTCTATTACATCATAGACTTTTTTTGACTTCACCAGTATTATATACATGCATAAGATGAGTGCGTATCCCCAGCCTATGGATTCTGCTTTTCTTGATATTCCAAGTGGTATAAGTTCTGCGAGTGCGGTTCCTCCTGCTACTACGAATGAGCCGAACCAAAAAAATGAAAAATTCATTATAATCCATAAAAAAATTGAAAAATATTTGTTTGCCCTCATGAAGCCTCTCCATATACTTTCACCTGTGAGAACGGAATATCTGCCAATGTAGTAGGTTAGTGGAAGTTGAATGAGTGCAGATGGAATGAGTAAAAATAAAAGCGCTCCTCCGTATTTCGCAGCAAGGTACGGCCACCATATAAGTTCACCTGAACCCTGAGCTAAGGCAAGCCATATTATCCCAGGTCCGATAACTTCTATAAAACCAGAAAATCTGGGCATTTTTTCTTCTCTCATCACAATTCAAATTGAATAAAAAAATAATAATTAATAAAGAAATTCAGCACTGATAGATAAAAAACACTTTGCTTTATGAAATTTTGGTGGATTATCAGTAAATCTTTGAAAATGAAAAATGGAAATGAAGATGGATTGTAAATCTTTGGAGATAATCAGGTGCTGAAAATTTTGTGAGAAACAGAGCAAAAAAATAATTTTTAGCCATATGCAGTTAAAATAAAATATATGAAAAGCATAGATGAGATAATAAGAGAACTTCCGGAGAACATAAGAGGACCTATATATGAGGCACTTATGGCTTTCAGAGATGATGTGCTTTTGAAAGAAACAAAAGATATAAAATTTCAGATAGGTAAGTTTTGGGAAGCAATAAATGAACTTGCAAAAAGATTAATTGAGCTCACAGAAAGAGTAAATAACCTTACAGAGAGAGTAAATGACCTTACAGAAAGATTAGTTGCTCTCACAGAAAGAGTGAATAACCTTACAGAAAGAGTAAATGACCTCACAAAGAGATTAAATGAGCTCACAGAGAGAGTAAATGAACTTACAGAAAGATTAAATGCTCTCACAGAAAGGGTGAATAACCTTACAGAAAGAGTGAATGACCTCACAAAGAGATTAAATGAACTTACAGAGAGGGTAAATGACCTCACAGAAAGATTAAATGCTCTCACAGAAAGGGTGAATAACCTTACAGAAAGAGTGAATGACCTTACAGAAAGATTAAATGAACTTGCAGAGAGGGTGAATGAACTTACAAAAAGGGTAGGTGAGCTTGCAGAAGCACAGAAGAGGACAGATCAGAAGGTTGAAGAGTTAGCGGAAGCCCAGAAGAGAACCGAGCAAAGGGTTTACGAATTGGTAGGTGTTCTCCAAAAACTTACAGAGGAGCACAGGAAAACAAGGGAAAAGCTTGAAGGACTTTCAGATTCTTTCGGATATTTACTTGAAGACAGAGCTATGAAGTCTTTACCGAAAATTCTTAAAGAAAACTATAAAATTGAGGTTGTTGAAAAACTCAAAAGAGATTACTTTGTTGTAGATGGTGAATACGTAGAGGTAAATATTTTTGGTAGAGCAAAGAAAGAAGACAAAGAGTATATACTTTTAGGAGAGTCAAAGAGTCGAGTTTCAAAAAAAGCGATAGATGCTTTTTTAAGAAAGTGCGATAAGATTTCAAAGAGATTTTCAAAGGAACCAATAAAAGTATTTGTGTCCTACATATTTACTCCTGAGATAAAGGAATATGCAGAGGAAAAAGGAATAATACTTGTTCCCTCCTATGAGCTTGAACTATGAAACTCTTTTTTTATCATATTATCTGAAAGTTTTGAGGAGAATTACCACAGACTCAAAATGGAAATTGGGAAAATAAATTCTTAAGTAAAAAAATATAAGTAAAAAAAATAAAAGTTGTTCCATTTCTTCAACTTTTCAAAAAAAAGTTATTATACTTTATAATAAAGTATGGGAGAAAGTAAGGTGAAAAATGGAAGAAAAAAATATTTTCTTACGTCAAAAGTTTCTTTGATTGTTATCTTTGCTACATTCATCATTTTCTCTTCACTTTTTATTTTTGGTTTTGGGTCGGGAGCTGCTTCTGATGAACAAAATAAAGAGGCTTGGACAAAACTTGAAAACCTCAGAAAAAAAATCTTTGATATAGGAAAACAAAAAGGGTTCAAGGATTTGACAGTTCAGGATGTCTTCAATGAGATGGACCCTGAGCTACTCGGGATGTTGAAAAAATACTATATTGATTATGGATGCCCACTCCCTGCAAATAGCTTTGAAGAATGTGCATCAAAAATCTTTGAAGAATACAAAAAACTCCTTGTGCAAAATGAAAATATCCTTAAAGCCTTTCAAAGTCAGTCAACTCAACCTTACTGGGTGTGCCCTGTGAACCCAGATATAAAAGATGAGGAACTTTGCTACGAGGAGGTAAAAAGACAACTCGTTCTTTTGCCAGTTCTTGCGCTTTTGAAGGACGCTCAACTTAAAGATAAAAACTGGGCTCTATCTCCGAGGATTTTCAAAAAGGAAGTTCCATCAACTGAAACATTAGCCGTTGAAGGTGTTGCCTGTGGAATAACATCGGGGAACTTGCCAAATGTTGGGAACTGGGCTGCTCACTTTATAAACCAAGCGTGGGATAAGAGCAGCGTTCCATACCCTATTCAAAGTTGGGTAGGGGCTTCTTTGAATAACCCTACTGGTGAATGCAATCCTGCATCGTCTCCGAACTGTGGTGTGACACAGCATTTGAACACAGCACAAGGTGAGTTTTATGGACTTTTGCAGTGGCTTGCGGAACAGCTCGAACAAAACCTTCTCAAGAGTGACATAGTCCTTATGGTTCAAAGAGCACTTTGTGGAAAAGGAACTTGCATGGGAATGGCGGGTATTACCCTATGTCTTGTTGTCAAGGATAACTCAACTGCTGATAGTGGTTATAGGTGCTATGGAGATACAGGTTCTCCCTCTCCTTATAACGATGCAGCAGTTATTTATTACAATAGGGTAATACTTCAGGTGATACCAGACCCTTTAAATGGCTATCTCACGGCGATTTTGGCTTTATGGGCTAATAATATTGCACCCGGAATGCCCCTGCCCGGGGGTGGAACATATACACCAGCTTCGCATAATACTGTGGATAATACTCGTCCTTATCCATCTTCTGAGATGTGTATAGAAGCAAGAACTTGTTTAGATGGATGGACATTTGGACATCAAAACAGGGGTGCGAGGATTTATACAGAAGGAATACTTTTGAGGATAAGGCTTAGACCAGTTGTCCAAGGTTCGATTGTAGATGTGTGTGTTGCAGATTCTGATATAGATATTTTGGGTACAGATATAGACCATCCGGTTTTAGGTTGTTTAACTGATTGTATTGATATGGAACCAGCGCTTGAGGCTCAGCTTAAAGATTTAATATCATCGGCAATAAACGATATGCTACACGGGGACTGCCCAATCCCTGGTGCTCCTGGAAGAACCGATAGAGACTTATCTTTGTGCCCGCCGGGAGTAGAAGGTATGCCGGGGTCACCACCTGGTAGTAATTGTTTGAATTCATTCCCTGATTGGGACTGCAGTTGGAATTGGAGCACATCAAGTATGGAATGTACCTGTCCTGAGCTTGGAGGAGGAGGTGGGGGAGGTTGTAAGCACGCGCTTTTCCCCATTGATTTGAATGAAGTTGCTGCTTTTGGAGCAAGGTCTTTTTCCATAGCTCATTGGTGTGGAAGACCTACAACCCCTGAGGACCCACCATCAGGCCATGCTCACGAAGACCCACAAAAATGCTACCCGGGACAAATAGCTCGGGCTTTCCTTTCTGTACTAAAAAGACCATGGTATGGGACCATGGATTGTGGTAGTGGAGTTTATGATGTGGGTTGTTATACGAACCCCTCAAGACTTATTTTAACAGGGACAGGATGTTCGATGAGTTTTGATGTTGGGATAAGACCCAAAGATTTGAGCGGGACGTGTGTCAGCTTTACGGGTTCAGGGAATGATCCAACTTTGATGTACACGAATACATCAGGGTTTTTCCCAAGACCTGCATTTTCACAAAATAACTATGCTCCCTTCCCACTACCCAACAATGCTCTATATTGGTCATGGCTTTCTGGTGTTTCACTAACTCCTATTACTCCTGGAGACAGGGACGCTGGTTATTCACAGCAGGGTATAGGATTTTCATTTGCTTTTTACGGAGGAACTTATACAGATATGTGTATAAATGCGAACGGATTTATAGGATTACCTCAGACAAATGTAGGATGTGCGATTACGGATCAAAGTATTACAGCAACGCCTGATCCAATACCATTCAATGCTTCCCCCAACAACTATATAGCACCTTTATGGGCAGACCTATCAGGAGACGATAATGAATTTCTTTATTACCAATTGCAATTGCCGCCTTTGTTTGTGCCGATATCGAGCCAGACTCATCCGCCAGGTTGCAGTGGAGGAGGTTGTAATAATAGGCCGAATACTCTGATAGGTTGGACAGGTAGCAGTCTCTATTGGCATAGGTGGTTTGGTACTACAGAGGATAATATCTGCGATAATGCAACAGATTTCAATAATGTTGTGTACACATATGATGTTCTTCCTTTTGATTTCCCATTTTACACGCAGGCAAATAATAGAAGACTTTGTATAGATTCAAATGGAGCAATATATCCAAGAACAACCACTCAAAGTTGTCCAGGTTCGTCAGGTCCGACATCCAGTTTTCCTTCCCCCGGTGGTCCAAACGGTGTAATAGCTGCTCTGTGGAAGGATTTAGACCCAGCACACGTTGCAGATTGGGACAATAGAGATGGTGATTGTGATGGGAGATGCCCTGAGTGTGAGGATGGATGTTTAGGTGCCTGCACTACAACAGGTGATGGTATCGCATGGTTTTGCCATAGTGGCCAAAGCTGTAATCCTGGTTGGACATATTGTTCTGTTGGATGCACAAACTGTTCAGGATTGAGGTGGTGTAGGTCGTGGGATAATTCAAACTCAGATGTTTGTTGCAGCACAGGTGATTGCTGCGGGACGTGTCATTCCAACGGCACATGTGATGGTTCTTGTTACTCCGTACCCGGATGTGGATGCCCTGATGACAACTGCAGAATTGGTCCCTGCGACGGAGATGAGTGTGGTTGTGACCCACCACAGACTCGACACTGTCACGGGACCTGTATTGTGGTTTGTACAAATTGCGATACAAGGTGTAATTCAACGGGAGGAGCTGGTGGGTGCGATGCACAAGACAGATGTTGTCGCTGGAGAGGGGGGGGGTTGGGAGTGTGCTTGTGGTTCAAATCAAACCTGCGAGGGAGGTTGCGAGGCGGATGATAATTTGTTTGATGCAGAGCCACCGCAGAGGGAGTTTAGGGTTTTGGGTATGGGTTATGTTATGGCGGGGGGGTTCAGTACCCCTGTTGATTGCCCAGGAGCTGACCTTGCCGATGGTATTTTTGACGATGATGGAGATGGATTTTATTACGAGGATGACTCACCAGCTCCAAATTGCCAAGCTATAATAATAACATATTTTAAAATTACTGATTATGATTATATAAATGACAACGGTTGTGGAAACGACGATGACAATGATTGCACGGACACAGACGAAGATTGCTGCTCTCATTATATCTGCTCAGGGGGGGATTGCCAATCGTGTGGACCATGTAATTCCGATAACAGAGAGCTTTGCAGATTAAGACAAGCTGGAATTTTAAATCCAAACCCAAATTACGGAAACACCTCGGGAGCAGGGAACTGTTCATCTAAGAACACTTTCCAAGTTGTCCTTTTCGAAGATGGCACAATAGATATAAACCTTGAAGTATGGAGTAAAACAGATTTTGCTTTTGACCCAGATGGAGACGGAGGTAGTGGCTGTTCAATGTGTGGTTTGTGTATTAGTGGATGCGATTGTGCTCCGAAGACGAATTATAGACCTTTTCTTGTTGGTATAGAGGATTATACTGGAACAATGGGAATAAGGGTACAGTATCCTTTCAATAATGTAACATATAGGTTCATAAGGGTTGGAAGAGCAGGAGATGTTTGTGGAGCCGCTTCCATAAGGACAGCTCAAAGAGCAGACTGTCCGGATACACTTCGACCTGGGGTTGATCCAAACAGAACATGCAGGATAGTAAAGTGGGATAATTGGCATGTCAAAGGTCAAGCGATATGTATAGATATGTATGCTATCCTTTACGATGTAGGGACAGGAATATCTCCATCCAACTATGATATCGTATTTTTCTATGAGAACTTCAAAGCTCCTTTGCCGGGGATAACTGATCCGGCTGATCAAGCTCGTGCCGCAAGGTCAGTTCCATTTCAAAGAACAATAGGGGTTGAGAATGGAGGAGGCACGCTGGGACAGTATGGATATTTACCACCAGATGGGACAGGGATAGTGATGAGATATTCACCTCAGTGGACATACTGGATAGGGCTTGGTATATCTCAGGATGCCTTTACAGATATAGCTCACATGTTTTATTCATCGGGTTTTATGTGTCTTGCTGTAAATCCCGGAGGTGTAATATCAACTGATGCAGGGAAGTTTAATGATGTAGGAGCGTTTTTGCCTATAGGGAGCTTTACAAATGTGGAAGCACTGCAATACTTTTTCCCAGCGGTAAGATATTTGTGCGACCCAGATGGGCAGGCTGAGATAAGGTTTATACCGCAAGGACCTGAGGCGGCTTCTGCAAGAACAGGAACATCTTGGCCATCTTTACTTACACCAGATGCTCCGGGTTCAGGTAGTCTTGCAGGAACTCCCAATGCTTTCCCAACTGGTTTGGGTGCCCAGAAATTTTCAGATGTCACATTTTTGCTTCCAAATTATAGGGTTGATTTCTGGTGTAGGCAAAATAATATAACCCAGTTCGTGAAAGATGGGATTGTGGGAGCGACACCAGTTGTCCTATTTCAGGGATACGGCGACTGGTTTTTGGGTCTTGATCTGAACTTTGCTTTGACTTATAACAGAGTTTTCGGAGGACCAACGACAAATGTGACACAGTTATTTATAGATGTAAAGCCCGAGATAACGAATTTAGTTTGGAACGCATTGGTTCCAATAGTAGGTAGGATAGGAGGTTTGGCAGATATTTTAGGAGATGTTCTTTCTGGGTATTTACAAGGGTTTTTGGGTACGAGATGGAACATTCCTCTTGATGTAGATAACATT